>NZ_AMYT01000021.1 GCF_000313915.1 Catellicoccus marimammalium M35/04/3 | reverse complement strand
TACTTGTACTTGTGCTTGAACTTTGTTCTCCGCCACCTTTATGATCTTTATCATTAGTGTCTTCACTTGTGCTTACTTCTGTTGAACTTGTTGAAGTATCTTTACTTGTACTTGTGCTTGAACTTTGTTCTCCATTACCTTTATGATCCTTATCATTAGTGTCTTCACTTGTACTTACTCCTGTTGAGCTTGTTGAAGTATCTTTACTTGCGCTTGTGCTTGAACTTTGTTCTCCGCCACCTTTATGATCCTTATCACTAGTGTCTTCACTTGTGCTTACTTCTGTTGAACTTGTTGAAGTATCTTTACTTGCGCTTGTACTTGAACTTTGTTCTCCATTACCTTTATGATCCTTATCACTAGTGTCTTCACTTGTACTTACTTCTGTTGAGCTTGTTGAAGTATCTTTACTTGTACTTGTGCTTGAACTTTGTTCTCCGCCACCTTTATGATCCTTATCACTAGTGTCTTCACTTGTGCTTACTTCTGTTGAACTTGTTGAAGTATCTTTACTTGTACTTGTTGAGGCACTTCCTGTTGTACTATCTTCTTTGTGAGATGTATTTTGTAGAGGCCAACTATGAGATTCTCCTCCTGAAATATTTACATCTTTAGCTACAATATTCCCATCAATATTTACTCCAGCATTTATTGTAGAATTAGGAGCTAAGATACTACCCATAAATCTACCTGAATTAAAATTGATTGTATTATCTTCTGAACCAAAGTTCCACAAAATTTTATTGTATTTCTGATGTTCTTCTCCTGTCCCTTGAGTTGATCCATCGTCATATTTCACATTAATTTGCGTATTGATACTTGCATTTTTAGGAATATTTGTAACATTAATAATAATATCTGGTCCTAATTTATCTGAGGATACTCCACTAATAGTAATAGGCTGAGGAGCATTCAAATCATTATAGGGAATATTAACATAAATATTTCCATCTGAATTTGGAGTCGCTTTTGACACATCAATTACCTTATTATTCATATCTGAAAAATTCTTTTTAACTCCATTACTTTCTGGAGTATTCATGTTAACATTAGATTTTGCAGATAATTTTGATAATTCTTGATTAATATCGATATATTGATTTTCTTTATTTTCTTGGACTGTGTTTTGATTATTCAAATGAGTCATAGGAGTCCCATTTACTAAAATAGAATTTCCTTGTGATTTTAATTGAATAGAGGGCCCAAAAACAACTTCCTTTGTTCCTCCTCTAAAAGCATTGCTTGCCAATAATCCATCAATATTTTCGATATAATCTATATTATATCCATTTTCTAGAGAGGGGTTCCTTACTCCAAAATCATTTCCTGATTTAAGATGGTTTGTAGCAACATTCCCATTAACATCTGCTCTCATATTTACATTATTAGCAAAAATATGGAATAATGACGAAATTCCTAAAGGATTCTCTTTTTCAACTACTGAGGGGCTTATTCCTAACTCTTGCCAATTTTTATCTGTATATATCGTTTCGCTAGTAGGGGTAATACCAGCTTTCTCTATAGTTAAAGCATTTCCCACAAAAGGAAGCACTAACGACATACACACAATAGGGGTTAATATACGTGTACTTTTCATTTACTCTACTTTTTCCTCCTTTATACTAAGGACAATTATATTCTTTCTCAAAAAAAATACAATATAGTTCAATTTTTAACAATTTTATTTTGGTTAATAACAATGTGATAAAAGTCTACATAATTCAATTTTAATAAGAATTATTTGATAGAAAAAATTAAATATCAAAAAATATGAAATCAAACACATTTTGTATAAAATTGTTAGAAGTTTATCTACTTTTAACTTTCCATGATATATTTATTTTTATTATTATTTAACATTCTCATTGTCTTATATATTATTCCCACTTATGAATAATAACAGAGTTCAACTTTTGTTATATTTCACAAAAAAGAATATAAGTTAGAGAACCGTACTATTGTAATCTCTTTTGTATATTAAAATTTTTACAATACATTCTCTATCTAACAATAATATAACTATCTTTGGAAATAATATACTCTTAGTTTAATTACTATAATTATTTCAAATTGGACTCCATTATTGCGAGTGCTCAAATAATTAATCTACCCTATATCAAAGGATAATCATTTATTTTTGAAAAATATCAATTTATTACACTCAAATATTACTAGAGTTATCCTGCTTTATGTATTCTATATACTATATTTAATTGTATTAGACCATCAAAAAAAATATCATGTAATTCAACAAAGTATGATAGGAAACACAACATAACTATTGGAATTTTAATATTCATTTATATATAACAAAGAAAGGATACATCACATTGATGCATCCTTTCTTTATTATTCTCCTAAATATTCTTCATATTTTGTTGCTTCAAAACCAAACATTTTTACTTCGTGGTTAATTTCCAAAATTGGTAATTCCACTTCTTCTGGATGGTTAATTAACCAACTTGCAAATTCTTTATCAGATTTTTCTTCTGCTTTATGACGATCAGAGGTATCTTCCACATTTACAAATTTTTTTGGTTTGAAATCTGAATGCTTCATCCATCTCAATACTTCATCACGTGTAGGTTTCTTTTCTGCTAAATCAAAGCATGTGTAATCTACATCATGTTTTCGTAACCATTCTTCTGCTTTTTGAGTAGCACGTTGATTAGATTCTGTAGATAAGATAAATAAACGAACTTCTCTTTCTCTTTTATTCATATTTACCACTCCTTTTCACAATTTCATTATGAGCTTACTTTTAAAATAATGCAAAAATATCAACTTTTATAAAAACTCTGAAATATACTTTCTATCTTTTTTATTATCGCTCAAATTGTAAAATTATCGTTTTATAGTTATTTATAAAGAAATACTTACTATTATAGACATTTTAATTACGCATAATATCTTCAATTATTAATACTCTGTTAACATGCATTCATCAATATTTATATACCTCCTTCTATCCATTATAATTGGATTCCAAGGAGGACCTTTAATGAAAAATAAGTTAAGTACTAAAAAAATTATAAGAATAAATACAATTTTATTTTTTATTGGATGGCTAGTAATACTTTTACTAGGATCTGATTTTCCACCTCCAATAGGATTTTTATGGGCGATTATTCTTATCATCCTTTCTGATTTTATTCAATACAAATATTTACAATATTTTATACCGCAATTAAGAAAAAAAACAAAGTATCTATTCTCTCATAATCTTTTATTTTTCACTATGAGCTCTGCTTTGTTATCTTTAATTATTCTATTATTGAGATATCCCACTATTCATTCATTAACTTGGATAGAAAATGGTATATGGATATTGGTTTTTTCTATTCTTGGAGGAATATATAGTATCCTGTTTTATTTCTTTAACAAGTTTTTACTTTATTTTATAAAGAAAGACAATCATTAAAAATCTGCTATTTGTTCTCAAAAATAAGTTTATTGTTGAGAACAAATAAAAAAGGTGAAGAATTCTTCACCTTTTTTATTATCACTCTAACTACATCTATTACTTTTAAAATAAAAAAAGCTGGGAAAATCCCAGCTTGTTAAAATTAGTCGTTTGATAAACCGTATTTTTTGTTGAAACGGTCCACACGTCCGTCTGCTTGTGTGAATTTTTGACGACCTGTATAGAATGGGTGTGAATCTGAAGAGATTTCAACACGGATTAATGGATAAGTTTTTCCATCTTCCCATTCTACAGTTTCTTGTGATTCTTTTGTTGAACCAGATAAGAATTTGAATCCTGTAGTTGAATCCATGAATACTACTGGACGGTAATCTGGATGAATTCCTTTTTTCATAATAACTCTCCTTTGCCCTGATCTATTTGCTAGAACAGAGATTAATTTTGATAATAATTAACATTCATATAGTACCATACTCTACTATGGGTTTCAATTCTTTTTCGCATCTATTTTGCTTTTAATGCTTTAATATCTATATAGCCTAAGAATTTATCTTTTTGATAAATAGAATAATATGTTTTTCCATTAGATAAACGATATTTATACTTGGCAATTACTGTCTTATTATAATATTTACTACCAGTCGATACTTTTTTTGTAAAGTATAAGTTGTTATAAATCCCGTAATTTTTTCCTTTTACTACACATGTCTTATAATCTTTTTGACTATTTAGTTTGTTTACTTTTTTCTCTTCTACATATCCTCTCCAAACAGAATTCCCTTTAGAATCAGTTTGGTATGCAGAATAATATTTTTTTCCTTTATAGGTAAAATAGCTTTTAGCTCTGAAAACTTCAGAATCTTTAGAAGTTCCTTTTTTCTTTGTAATAAATTTATTTCCATATAAAGTAGCTTTCCCTTTTGCAGATAATAATTGATCACAATTTGTAGATTTTGGTTCTTTTGGCTTATTATTATCTGATACTATTTTTTGTACTTTCTTTGTATAGTAAGAATCAACATTTAAGAAAATCATTCCTTGATAACCATTTAAAATTGAACCTGTTACTTCAATTTCTCCCCGAAGAACGATTGGTTTATTATTTTTAGTGCCTACAATATATCCTTCATTTGCCCAATCGCTTCCATAAGCACTCGTTACTTTCATTCCATATTGAGTTAACGAATTATACTTTTGTCCGTTCCATCCACCAATGACAACATCACATCTTTTCCCTGAAATCAAATCATTAATAGGATATGCTCCAAATGCATAAATTCCACTTTTATTTAAGGAAATACGTGGAGTAGAGAATAATCGATCAATTTTATTTTGAATATTTTGATTCCAAGTTGCAGCTTGGGCCTCCATTGTATTTGGTTGTGTCATTTCTTTGGCTACATCATATGCTCCTAATAAAGAAAGCGCCAATGTAGAACCAGCGATTAATTTTTTAAAATTCATTTTCTGTCTCCTCATTAAAAATTCTTTATTTATTATAGCAATTCTCATATAGAGAAGGAAGCTCAAAAATGTTTTTTCCTTGGGAAATCGTTATAATGAAAGAAATGGAGGTGAAAAAGAAGTTTGACTTCTTGATGTTATGAAATTAGAAATTACGACAAAACATACAAATACAAAATTAGAAATTAACTTTAAAGACTTGGCTTTAATTTTAGGAACTACTCTCGCTGGAGTTGCGTTAATTCGTTATGCTGGAAACAAATAAAAGCGATGAAATCTTCATCGCTTTTTTCTATCCCCACTCATTACTTTGTGGTTTCACATTTGCCCCCATATCGTGATTGTCTCCATATTCATCACTTTGAGGTTTTACGTTTGCTCCCATATCATGGTTATTTTCATGTTCATCTTTTTGTGGTTTTACATGTTCTCCCATGTCATGGTTATTCTCATGTTCGTCTTTTTGTGGTTTCACATGATCTCCCATATCATGGTTTTGTGTATCTTGAACTTTTGGCTGGGCAGTGTTTTGCGTTGTTTCTTCCGTAGTCACTTCTGTGCTTTGTTGTGTACTTTCTGTAGACTCTTCTATTTTTGATTCTTCTTCACTGGATTGTGTTTGTTCTACTGAAGAAGATTCTTCTGTTTTTTCGTCTTCTTTACTTCCACATCCTGCTAAAGAAAACAGTAATAATCCAGAAGCCAGTGCTAACCAACGTTTTTTCATCGATTGTTCCTCCTTCTTCTCTTCTCAATTTTATTGTACCTTTTTTTGATAATTTTTTCATTGGAAATCATCATTGATAATAAGAAAAGACCTCTGAATAGACAGAGATCTTTGTTAGATTAGCGCATGAATTGGTTAGCCATACGAGCGACAATCGCTGAAACTTCTTGTGAATATTGGTCTTGTTCTTGTTCTGATTGATTAAATGCTTCTTTGTTTAATCCTTCATCTGGATTTACAGAGTTTAACATTGCTTCACAAGCATCTACATAATGATGGTAAGCTTTTGCCAATTTTGTATGTAATCCCATTAATTTTACAGGAACTTTCCAGCTATCTACTTGTTTACAATATTCTTGATATTGTTCTACTCCTTCTTCAAAGATCGTATGTACTTTCGCTAATGTTTCTACAGAAATTTCTTTATTTTCATCTAATGCTGTACGAATTTCTTCGTAATAAGGATGCATTTTTGATCCTACTTCTTCTGTATTTGTAATTAAGTCATTGATGTTTTGGAAATAAACACCGATATGCATTTGTTTCATATTTTTTTCTCCTTTAATAAATTCCTTTCTATTATAACATAGTCTTTCTTTTCTTTGGACATACAAAAACGCCTAGGTTTCCCTAAGCGTTTGGTTTCCTTTAATCTTTGAAATGTAAGTGTTTTAAACGAAGAGCATTTAAAACAATAATGATAGAGCTTGCACTCATCGCAATACTTGAAATCACTGGGTTCACTAATGGACCACCAAAGAAATAAGGAATTCCCATCGCGAGTGGAATACTAATCACATTGTAAACCAAAGCCCAGAAAAGATTTTCCTTGATATTGGATAGCGTCTTTTTACCAATGAAGAATAATTCTGGAATAGAAGTTAGAGCATCATTAATTAAAATGATATCAGAAGCATCAATCGCCAAGTTTGTTCCAGAATTCATTGAAATTCCAATCGTTGCGGTCGCAATCGAAGGAGCATCATTAATTCCATCTCCGACCATAATTACTTTACGTCCAGCATTCATTAATTTTTGAATTTCATTTTGTTTATTTTGTGGTAAAACATTCGCAATGACTTCGGTTACTCCTAATTTTTGTGCAATGGCTTTGGCATTACGTTCATTATCTCCGGTTAAAATTACTACTTTTTTATCCATTGCTTGTAAGGCTTGAACGACTTTCTTACTTTCTGAACGAAGTGTGTCACTTAAAGTAATCATTCCTAAAAAAGTAGCATCTTTAGCACAATAAATCACAGTTTTTCCTTCATTTTCAAAAACTTCCACTTTTTGTAAAGCGGCTTGAGGGATTTCTACTCCTTTTTCTTTCATCAAAGCTTGATTCCCAATAGAAATCACAGCACCATCAATCGTTGCGGCAGTTCCTAAACCAGGATAAGTATTCATATCTTTGGTACCAACAAAAGAAAGTTGTTCTTTTTTCACTTCTTCTACAATCGCTTTTGCAATCGGATGTTCAGAGCTTTGTTCCACACTTCCTACCATCGCTAAGAAGTTTCCTTGATCTTCTTTTTCATCCATCAAAATCACATCTTCTACAGCTAAAGTACCTGTCGTTAATGTTCCTGTCTTATCAAAGACTACGGTATCGATATGAGAAATTTCTTCTAATAAAGAACTTTTCTTCAATAAAATCCCTTTTTGTGCTAAGTTTTTCATACTAATCATCGTAGAAATTGGTGTCGCAAGACCTAGCGCACATGGACAAGCAATAATTAAAACAGAAACTAACATGTTTAAAGAGAAATCAATGGAATCTTTCGCATAGAATTTCCAAAATAGGAAGGTCACAACCGCTAAAATCATGACCAATGGAACAAACACTTTAGAGATTTTATCTACTAATTTGTGGATTGGCAATTTATCTTGTTGTGCTTTTTCTACTAAGTTAGAAATTTGATACAACATATTATCGTTAGTGGCTTTTTCAATTTTTACATTAATCGTACCCACTGTACTAATAGTTCCTGCATAGACTTTATCGCCTACTGTTTTTGTTTTTGGCAAGCTTTCTCCGTTTAACATTGATTCTTGCACATCAGAAGTTCCTTCTAAAATCACTCCATCAAAAGGAATCGTTTCTCCAGAACGAACTTGGATTTCATCCCCAACTTGTAATTGATCCGCAGGTAAATCTTCATAAGTGTGATTATCCATAATTTTATGTACCACTTTGGGAATCATAGAAGAAACATCTTTCAATGTATCTTTTGCACTATCTGTAGTTCGATGTTCAATCGTATGACCAATTAAAACAAAGGTTAAAATCAACGCTACAGAATCGTAGTACAATCCATGATAACTATGGTGTAAAAAGATTTGTACGGTTTCATATACGCTATATACCCAAGAAATAGAAGTTCCTAGAGCAATCAACGTTTCCATGTTAGGGCTAAAATGGAATAAGGCAGTGAAACCGACATTATAAATTTTTCGAGCAAAATATAATACAGGAAGAGATAGTAATAATAGTACGACTGAAGTAATTTCTGGGTGTGTTGTTAAATCAAGAACCGAAAAAATAGGTAAATGTAACATTGGAGCCATACTGATATAAAAACTAATCGCAGCTAAAATTCCCATCGTAACTAAATGGAAACTCGATTTCTTCGCCTTACTTGTTGTTGCACAATGCGAAGTGTCCTCTTTTTTCTTTGAGTTTGGACTTTCTTCTTTTGTGACAGGAACTTCCTTTTTGACCACTGGATATCCTAAACTCGATAATTTTTCTTCGACTTCTTCTTTGGTAACAGAAGCATCAGAAAAAACTCGTACTTTTTGTGTAACAGGATTAATAATGACTTCATGAATTCCTTCAATTTTGTTCAATCCTGTTTCAATCGTTAACGCACAAGAAGCACAACTAATTTCTTCCACTGCGTAATCCTCAATTTTTTGTTCCATCAATTGAGGGACAAGCTTTTGTATATGAGAAACTACTTCATCTTTAGTTGCAGAAGTAGGATCATACTTTATGGTTAATAACTGGTTCTCTGCTTGATACTCTGCACGAGCAATCGCAGATAAATGCTTTACTTGTTCCAACCAATCTTCTTCTTTCGGAAGGGTAGGAAGATAGAACACTAACTCTTTCATTTCAATCATCCTTTCTATCTTAGCGTCTGGATTGATTCTATCATACGTGTTTCTTCTTATTAAAATAATATGCTTTATTTATTTTTTTATTTTTTCTGATTGAAAGAAGAAATCGATTCATTTTACTTTGAGTTTTTGTTCCTTTTACGCCACTTTTTTTCAAAATAGGTGATTATTTTATCTTCAAATAAGTTCCAAACCAAAATACAAATTGCAACAGCAACAATCCAAATAAAAACTATCATTAGATACGCCTCCTTTTTAGTTTTCAACGTGATAACTTACCGTATTATCCAAAAAATCTTATTCATTTTACTTTAGGTTTTTGTTCTTATCTAAAAATTTTGGTTTATGAGGTAATCCAATAGCGAACTATGGAGCATTTTTTAATTGATAAAGCCATAAATTACGACCACGTGCTTTCTCTTCTTTCGATTTATGTTTGCCAAATAAAATATAAATCGACCAATATTGAATCGTATCCCAAAAGATATGACTCAGATAACTAATCATATATAAAATAAATAAAGCAACGATAATAAAGATAACTGTCGCCACAATGCTTGTTACCATCATCGATCCCCTTTCTTTTAAATCTACTTTATTCTAGCTTTTTTTTCTTTTCTGTCTAATTGTTGTTCTTCTTTCAAGTTGTCAACAGTTTCTAATTTTTCTTTATTGATTCTCCTTTTATCATAAACAAAAAAGGAGAGAATCATTCTCCCCCTTTTCTTTCATCTATTAATAATTATATTTTTTACGTTGTACCCATTTCACAATTTCAACAATTGGAATAATTGAGATACTTGCGATTAATACAATCATCCATTGGTAAGCATCTAGATGAGCAACATGGAATAATTGGTTGAATCCTGGTACGACAATCGTAATTGCTAATAAAACAAACGATAACAAGATTGCCCAGTTAAACGCTTTGTTGCGGAAGATACCAATTTTGAAAATAGAACCGTGGATTGATTTTACGTTGAACGCATGGAACAATTGTAATAATCCTAAAGTAGCAAAAGTCATTGTTAACGCATCCGCATGGATAGCATCATATCCGCTGTGAACAGGGAAATGAATCGCTAACCAGTAAACAGTTAATGTAATCAAACCTTCTAAAATCCCTTGGTAGATAATACTACTCATTACTCCACCAGAGAAGAAGTTTGATTGACGACCACGAGGTGCATGTTGCATGACATCTTTTTCTGCTGGTTCTACCCCTAAGGCAATCGCTGGGAAAGTATCTGTTACTAAGTTAATCCACAATAAGTGAACCGGTAATAATGTATCCCAACCTAATAGAGTTGCGACAAATAAAGTAATCACTTCTCCTAAGTTCGCAGACAATAGATATTGAATCGTTTTTTGAATATTAGAGAAGACTTTACGTCCCTCTTCTACCGCTACAATAATTGTAGAGAAGTTATCATCAGCTAAGACCATGTCAGAAGCTCCTTTTGATACTTCTGTACCCGTAATTCCCATACCAATTCCAATATCTGCAGTCTTCAACGCAGGAGCATCGTTGACTCCATCTCCTGTCATCGCTACTACTTTTCCTTGGTCTTGCCAAGCTTTTACAATACGAACTTTATGTTCAGGAGATACACGAGCATAAACAGAATATTGTTTTACATGATTTTCAAATTCTTCATCGGACATTGCATCTAATTCTGCCCCAGTAATTACAGCATCATGTTGGCCTTTTTGGATGATTCCTAAACGAGCAGCAATCGCTTCTGCAGTATCACGGTGGTCCCCAGTAATCATAATTGGGCGAATTCCTGCTTCTTTTGCCGTGCGAACCGCTTCTGCTGCTTCTTTACGTTCAGGGTCAATCATTCCAACTAAGCCAGCGAAAGTTAAACCATTTTCAACTGCTTCACTTGTTAAAACTGCAGGCATTTCATCGACAACTTTATAAGCCATTGCTAATACACGTAACGCTTGTGTCGCTAATTCTTTATTCGTCTTCAATAAGAATTGTTCTTCTTCTGCTGTCATTGGTTGAACAGAACCATTTTCTTCAAACGTTGTACAACGTTTTAATAATTCATCTGGCGCCCCTTTTACTGCGATTAAGAACTTACCATTTTGTAAGTCATGAACAGTAGTCATTAATTTACGGTCAGAATCAAAAGGAATTTCTGCTACGCGAGGTTCTTTCGCTAATTCTTTTTCTAAATCAAATCCTTTATTTTTACCAAAACTAATTAATGCTGTTTCTGTCGGATCACCAAGTAACGCACCATCATCAGCTTCTTTCGTATCATTACAGAAGTTCATGATTTTTAGTGTCATATTGTCTGGATCCATCGCTTCATTAGCACTGTGTAATTGGTTATTACTCATCCATTGTTCCACAGTCATTTGGTTCATTGTTAATGTACCTGTTTTATCAGAACAAATAATATCAGTAGCTCCCAATGTCTCTACTGCAGGTAACTTACGAACTAACGCATGGCGTTTGGCCATTTTTTGTGTACCTAGTGCTAAAATAATCGTTACAATCGCAGGTAATCCTTCCGGAATCGCTGCTACCGCTAAAGAGATAGAAGTTAACAACATATCTAACACATTTTTTTGTTGGAAGAAAACACCAACAACAAACATAATTACGGCAATCGCTAAAACGATAATCGTTAAGACTTTACCTAATTGATTTAGACTTGCTTTCAATGGAGTTTCTGTCTCATCGGCATTCGCTAACATTCCTGCGATGTGACCTACTTCTGTATTCATTCCTGTTGCGACTACAATCCCTACTCCGCGACCATAGGTTACATTACTATTCATATAACCCATATTCACCCGGTCACCAATTGGTGTTTCTGGATCTTCTAACGTTGTAGCTTCTTTTTGTACAGGAACAGATTCTCCGGTTAAGGCAGATTCTTCAATTTTTAAAGAAGCTGCTTCAATAAAGCGAACATCTGCTGGTACCACATCTCCTGCTTCTAGTAATACCACATCTCCTGGAACTAATTCATCACTTTTAATTTCCACCACTTTGCCATCGCGCAATACTCGAGCATTAGGCGTTGACATTTCTTTCAATGCATCAATGGCTTCTTCAGCTTTTGATTCTTGAATCACACCAAAGACTGCATTTAAAATCACTACTGCTAAAATAATGATACAGTCGGTAACTTCACCAATAAACGCAGAGACAAGAGAAGCAGCTAATAAAACAAGGACCATGAAATCTTTGAATTGATCAAAGAATTTGGCCAGCATACTTTTCTTCTTCTGCTCATTTAATTTATTGGGACCATAAGTTTCTAAATTTTTGGCTACTTGGTCTGAAGATAGCCCATCAGGTGAAGTTTGAAACTCGTTACAAATCTCGACTTCACTTTGTACGTAGTAAGGGGTTTTCTTACTCATTTTCATCTTCCTTTCTTAATTATTGGTAAAAAAAGAGACCTGAATGACCTCGTCATCCAAGTCTCACTAATTAAGATAGTACCAGAAATAAAATTTCGGTTGGTGATACTATCGCAGATTATCTGCCAGTTACTCCCTTGAAAGTAATTTTACTCATATATATTGTACGAAACTTAAAGAAAAAAATCAATCCTGCTCTTTTATAAAGTCCCATGGTGTTTTTCCATCCATACCAATCATCGGTGAAATCAATCGCTGATAGACTTTTTCATTTGTTAACACATAATCTTCTTCTTTTTCTTCTTCTATAGGTTCGTTAATATAAGCAATAGCTTCTTCTTCTATTTTTTCTTCTACTTCGACGTTATATTTTTCTTCTTGCTCTGTTTTTGGCTCTCCAAAAACACGATGAAGATGATAAATCAATCCTGTCTTTCGTTCATTTCCTGGCGTTTCAATACAACGTTGAAAGGCCATTTCTTCCCCAATAAAAATCACACTTTTTTTCGCACGGGTAATCGCGGTATATAAAAGATTTCGTTTTAAAAGTGGAATTGGATAACGATTGACCATCGGAATAATCACTGAATCATATTCTGAACCTTGGGATTTATGAATCGAACAACAATATGCCAAAGAAATGCGATCCTTTTCTTTTTTTGTAAAGGAGACTTCATTTCCTTCAAAATCCACCCATAATTTACCATCCTGAATGGCAGTCACAAACCCAATATCACCATTAAAGACATTATTTTCTACATCATTTTCTAAATTGATAATTTTGTCTCCTTCATAATAGGTACATTGGTCGGCAACAAATGGCTCTTTTTTTCCAAAATCAGGATTCATTACTTGTTGTAACGTTTGATTTAATGCATGAATTCCTGCTTCTCCATTATAAGTAGGAGCGAGCACTTGTAGCGTTTTTGCACTATAGCCTTTTTTTAAAGCCACTTCCACAATTTGCTGGATGCTGTCTTTTAGCTCACTAGCTGGACGCTCAAAATAAGAACGATCCGCCTTTTTAGCCGTAAAGTCTTGTGGCATCACACCTTGGCAAACTTCATGAGCAACATCAATAATCGTAGAGTCTTCATTTTGACGATAAATATCTTGTAACTCTTCAAAAGGTAAAACCTCAGATGCTAAAAGGTCGCCTAAAATTTGCCCTGGTCCTACAGAAGGTAATTGGAAATGATCGCCAACAAAAATCACTTTGACTCCTGTATCAATTGCCTCTAATAGCGTTTTACAAAGCAAAGTATCCACCATAGAAAATTCATCCACAATGACAATCCCATCGCGAATTTCTCGATTGGCTTCTTGCACTTCTTCTCCTAGTCCCAATCCAAGCATACGGTGGATGGTCGCTGCAGGTAAGCCTGTTGATTCATGCATTCTTCGAGCTGCTCTTCCTGTTGGTGCTGCAAGATGGAATAACGTATCTTCGCCATCCTTTGCTTCTAAAGGAACTTCTTCTAACATGGAATACAACTCTAAAATTGCCTTAATAATCGTTGTTTTTCCGGTTCCTGGACCTCCTGTTAAAAGAAAGACATTATGTTGCATTGCTTTTTTCAACGCTCTTTTTTGCGAGTTGCCATAACGGAACGTACTTTTCTTTTCTAATTTTTGAATCGCTTGATCAATTTCATCTTCACTGTAAGGTACAGGAGCTTCTGCTAAACGTTGTAAGGCAAAGACAATACTGGTTTCTGCATCAAAAAATGTCGGTAAATATACTTGTGATTCTTCTTCTTTTACAAAGTACAGCTTTCTTTCTTTCAAAAGATCAGAAATCGCTTCTTGAATCAAAGCAATATCAATCGGTTCGCTTTGTCCTTTTTCTAACTCTTTTTGTGCTGTCTCCAATAAACTTCTTAGATCTAAATACGTATCCCCACTACGATAGCAGTGCAATTGTAACACCATTTCTACGCCCGCTTGTAATCGACGTTGATCTGTAGCTTCTATTCCTAATTCTCTTGCGATATGGTCAACTTTATCAAAAGAGATTCGTAAGTCCATTTTCAATAATTGATAAGGATTTTTTTGAATAACTGCTAACGAACGTTGCTTTTCTTTTTTGTAAATCTTTTCTGCTTGAGGTCCACTCAAACCTAAATTACGTAGTTCTAAAAGAATTTGGTCTTTTCCATAATGCGCTTGTACTTCTTTAATTAGTACTTCTTTTTGTTTTTGACGCAATTTAGGCACTTCATCTAAGCAACTTGGGTCTTCTTTAATTTTTGCAATCGCATCTTTTCCTAGAGTTTCTATAATCGATTCTGCGGTCTTTTTCCCTACTCCTGTAAAGCGTTCACTAGAAAAATATTCTACTAAGTGTTCTACCTCATCTGGCTCATGTAAATGAAAAGACTCGACTTGCCATTGCCATCCATAGGTCGGGTGCTCTACCACATGCCCAATAAAATCATAGGTCTCACTTTCTACTAATTCTGGCAAAGTCCCTACTACCATGGTTCTTTGTTCTAAATGCGTAGGAGGTGTACCAATAATACGAACACTAGCAATCGCATAGTCCCCTCTTTGAAAGACAATACGTAAGACTTGCCCTGTAATTTGCGTTTCTTCCATACGTTTAGCCTCTTAATGGTGCAAAATCTTGTTGACGCAACACTTCATAAATCACAATTGCGGCTGTATTGGATAAATTTAAAGAGCGAACTTTGTCCGATTGAGGAATTAATACGCAACGTTCTGCTCCTCCGTATTGTTCAATCACTTCTTTTGGAATCCCTGTTGATTCACGACCAAACATTAAATAAATATCTTTTCCTGTATTGTAATTCATTTTATGGTAAGGTTCGGTACCAAACGTTTCAATATAATAAATTTCTTCTACTGGATTTTGAGCAAAAAATTCATGAACATCATCATAATAATGAACATTTAGATCATCCCAGTAATCACAACCAGCACGTTTTAAATGTTTGTCATCGACAGAAAATCCTAAAGGACGAATTAAATGCAAATGAGTATTGGTCCCAACACAAGTACGAGCAATATTTCCTGTATTTTGGGGAATTTCTGGTTGGTATAAAACAATATGGTTCGTCATAATCTAACTCCTCTTTTATCGACAGAATTCAAAATTATCTGTCTTTTCATGATATAATAAACAAAAAAAACGTAGCAACTCGGTGTTCATCACTGCAAGTTGATACGTTTACGCTGAGGTTATCCTATCCTTTTATTTGAACAGGATGAAAAATAAAAAGATGGGATAAATTTCTCTTTTCCATTATTATATCATAGATTCATATCTTGACAACCTTTTTTTCACAAGGAGAGAAAAATGATTAAAGAAGCTTGTATTACAAATGAAAAAGAAGCGTTGAATGCGGTAAAAAAAGGTGCGCAACGCTTAGAATATTGTGTAGATTTATCTTGTGGGGGGATTGAACCTACAAACAAAGAAGTAATTTACTTACGGAAGGTAGTTCCTGTAGAAATTCCAATGATGGTAATGATTCGCCCTCGTGGAGGTGATTTTCATTATACAAAAGAGGAAGTACAAAAAATGGAAGCCAAAATCAAAGAATTAAACCATTTGCCACAAGTTGGCTTTGTTTTTGGTTGCTTAACAAAAGAAAAAACAATCGATGTTTCTTCCTGTGAAAAGCTACTAAAAGCAGCGGGTACTTGTCCTTGTACGTTTCACATGGCTTTTGATGAAATTTCTGCACAAAACTGGACTCAAAGTATTCAACAAATCGCAAACTTAGGTTTTGAAAATCTCTTAACCCATGGTGGACCGTTAACAACTCCTATTACAAATACTTTATCTTCCTTACAAAAAATTCAGTCTTTTTTAGCCTCTACTTCTGTGCAATTATTAATTGGTGGTGGCGTAACCAAAGAAAATCTATCTTTTTTAGCCACTCAATTTCCAAACGCAGATTTTCATGGCACAAAAATTGTAGGAGGACTTCTAAATGAATGATTTTTTACATCGCCTTTCCCCAACAAAACTGTCTGAAATGTATGGACAAAAAGAGCTCATTGGTGAGGGAAAAATTTTATGGCAAATGGATCAAACGAAAGAATATCAATCTTTTGTTTTAAGTGGCCCTCCTGGTTGTGGGAAAACTACTTTAGCTACCGTCTTAGCTCAAAATAGCGAACTTCCTTCTCGCTATTTCAATGCCGCAACCGAAGGAAAAAAGGAACTTGCTCAAAAAATAGAAGACTTATCTTTATTTACCAAAGGAATTTTAATCATTGATGAAATTCATCGTTTAACGAAAAATACGCAAGATTATCTCTTACCTTTTTTAGAACAAGATAAAATTATTATTTTTGGTCTAACGACAGAAAACCCTGCGCAACGCTTAAATCCTGCCGTCCGTAGCCGACTTTATTTATTTAATCTTGTTCCTCTTTCTTTAGAAGAAATGCAAGTGGCACTCCAACAGGCAATTCAAAAATGGGAAACTCCCGTTCAAGTGGAAGAAGAAGTATTGACTACTATTGCACATCATGCCCAAGGAGATTTACGGATGGCCTATCAAGAGCTGGGGTTATTATTACAAAATCAACAAACTTCATCTCTAATTACTCTAAAAGATTTACAAGCTCTTCCTTTACAGCATCCGCATCATCAAACAGGAACTAGCGAATATTACGCTTTAATTTCTGCGTTGCAAAAATCGATTCGAGGAAGTGATGTCGATGCCGCAATGCATTATTTTGTACAATTAATGAATCTTGGAGAATTAGAAGGAGTTTGTCGTCGCTTACTAGTGATTGCTTATGAAGACATTGGACTTGCCAATCCAGGAGCAGCAGCTCGAACGGTCGCTGCTGTCCAAGCCGCAAAAGAACTTGGACTGCCTGAAGCGAAAATTCCTTTAGCGAATATCATTATTGATTTGAGCCTTTCTCCTAAATCCAATAGTCCATTAGAAGCGTTACAACGAGCAGAAGAAAATATCGCTAAAGGGAATGTCGGAACGATTCCAAGTGCACTACAAGATCGCCATGTGGGAAAATCTTCTTCTTATGTTTCTCCTCATCATGGGCCTGTGCCAAAAACACAACATTACTATCCAGATGGCATTCCTTATACCCCTTATTATCAACCAAAAGAGACAGGAAAATATGAGCGAGCTTTAAAACAACAGTGGATAAACCAACAAAAAAATCGCTGACACACTTTTTGTCAAAGGAAAAAAATTATGCTATTATAAGGGTGGTAAATCTGTGATGTACGCGTTGTTCCGTCTAGTGTTGACCGAACAAAACTATTATTGAAAGGGATTTCTGGATCGCCCATGGACAAAATGCCTAGATAGTTTCTACCTAGGACTTTGGAAGTGGACTGCAGAGAACCCACCTGCAACATAACTATGCGGGTTCAATACATAGGAACAAGAAACGGCATTAACGGAGATACCATTTATAAAGAAAATAGAAGCAATTTGTCTTAGACAAGTTGCTTTTTTATTTGATTAGGAGGAATAACTGATGTGCTGGATTTATTTTATTTTGAGCATCCTTTTATTTGGCGCTTGCCTTTTATTAAAAAAAATCACCCCTAATTTTATTCAAGCTTTTCAACGCAAATCTTTTGCGGTTAAAGACTTGTTAAAACAGTGGATGATTCTTTATTTCATTTTAGCAATTTTATCTTTTATTATTTTTATTGCGGCACTTCTTGGGTGGTTTCAACCTACAAAATTTATCGCTTTTCTTTTACTTTTCCTTATTTTGCTTGTCTCTGCGATTCAATCCTTCCGCTTATTACGCCACTTATAAAAAAATCCAAGCTCTTTTTCAAGCTTGGATTTTTATTTTCTTATTTTGTTAGACGTTCTACATCACGAACAATCATTAATTCTTCTTCGGTTGGAACTAACAAGACAGAAATTTTTGAATTTTCTTTTGAGATGATTCCTTCTTTTCCGCGCACATCATTTTTCTCTTCATCAAGATCTACGCCAAAGAAAGTTAAGCTCGCACAAACATCTTTACGAACGGCACGGTCATTTTCACCAATTCCTCCTGTAAAGACAATCGCGTCACAACCATTCATTTCTGCCATATAAGAACCGATGTATTTAATAATACGGTTTTTGAAAATCTTAATTGCGACTTCTGCTTGTTCATTTCCATTGCGAGCAGCATCACGTAAGTCACGCATATCGCTAGATAATCCAGATAATCCTAATAGGCCTGATTCATTGTTTAAAATATCAATGAATTCTTGAACATCTGTAATCCCTTCTTTTTTCATAATAAATGGAATTAAAGAAGCATCAATATCTCCAGAACGAGTACCCATAGTTAATCCAGCTAATGGAGTGAAGCCCATAGAAGTATCCACAGATTTTCCATGATCTACTGCAGTAATTGAAGCTCCATTTCCTAAATGACAAGTAATGATTTTTAACTCTTCAATTGGTTTGCCTAATAGTTCTGCAGCACGTTGAGAAACATATTTATGACTTGTTCCATGTGCACCATAACGACGAGCTTTATATTCTTCATAATAACGCATTGGTAAAGAATATAAATAGTTTTCTACAGGCATTGTTTGGTGGAAAGAAGTATCAAAAACAGCAACATTTTGCACGTTTGGTAATACTTCACGGAAGACACGAATCACTTTTGCTTCTGCTGGATTGTGTAGAGGTGCTAATTCACTTAAACGTTCAATTTCTGCTAATACCTCTTCATCTACAACAACAGAATCTTTGTATGATTCTCCTCCGGCAACAACACGATGTCCCACTGCAGTGATTGCATCTAAAGATGGAATAATTTTTTCTTCAATTAAGCTGTTTAAAATTTCTGTTAATGCTTCATTGTGGTTAGGAATTGGTAATTCTTTTTCTACAGTTTCACCATCGGCTTTTTTCAATTTAATTTTGCCCATGTCTAAGCCAATTCGTTCCGCAATTCCTGAAGCAACTTCTTTTTCTTCTGGAACTTCAAATAATTTCCATTTTAAACTAGAACTTCCTGCGTTGACAGCAATTACATAACTCATAATCTCTTACAATGAAAGAATAATTCTTTCATTTCTCCTTTCTTATCCGGTACAAAATATAGTTTTTAGACATTTCGGTCTTTGTTTTATTCCGCCCATTCTTTAAATGATTGTAAAAACTTTTGCATCGCCATTGGATCATTTAAAGAAGGGATTTCTGCCATCAGCACCTCTTTTTGTGCTGTATTATCTGTTTTTGGTTGGAAAATAAAGATTCCTTTTTGTGAAGCTTCATTTTGGAACCATTCTTTAGGTAAAAGTAAAATTGCTTGTAGATAAGCATTTTCCTGCATCCATTGTGTAAAGTTCGGTGCTTGTTCTGATTGTAAAAGAGCGGTTGGTAATAAATATAAACCATATCCCTCTTCTTTTAACGCTTGCATACTTGCTTCAATCAATAAATGATGTGCATAAGTATGCCCTTCTTTTACACTCACTTGATAATTTTGTGCAATCTCATCTAAAGGATAATATCCTAAAGGCAAATCAGAAAGAACAATATCCATATCTTTCACTTTCATTTGTACGCCATCTTGATGGAAAAATTGAATCGGTAATTCCATCCATTCAGCGTTAATCGCAGAAATCGCTAACAATAAATCATCGATCTCACTAGCAAATAAATGTGGAGTTTCTCTGGCAATCGATAAGTTTACTCCAACAGTCGCTAATAAATTCCCTATCCCATTGGCTGGATCATAGATATTTAATTCCTTTTTGTCTTCGGTCAATGTTTGAATTAAATAAGTAAAAATAAAGCCAATCGCATCTGGAGTTAGTTGATGATTCGCTTGTAATGGCTCTAATTTCATCCCTTTTAATAAAACCAATTGTGTTACTTTACGTTTTTGGTCTTGAGATAAAGAAAGCGATTCCATCGCATTATAATATTCTTGCATTTTTTCTGGAATTTCTTCTTTTTCTGGACGAACGATTTGTTCCATTACAATTAAATAAGCTTCATAAAAAGAGCATTTTGACAACGCTTGTTGTTGTTCTACGGCTTGATATAATGTTTCATAAGCCTGTTCGATTTCTTTCATTGATTCACCTTCATCTCGTTATTCTATTAATCATTCCTATTTTACTTCATTTACCTATTTTTTCCAATCCTTATTGTAGAGAAGTTTCTCCTTTTACTTGTCTTTCTTTTCGCCACTCATTCCAAGGACGAACATATAAAGACTGATTTCTTTCTTGATCTCGAATATAAAAGCCATCTTTTTGCTTCGCTTTGTCTAATATTCTTGTTATAGCAATGTAAGTTTTCCCTTCTATTTTCCCTAAGGGCACTTCTTTTTTTTCGTAGGTATAAGTCACATCAGGATATTGATCTAAAGCAAGTGTGGCTTTCACTTGTTCTTCTTCTGCTTTTTTAAAAGAAAAATAAGTAGACATTTGTTGCCGGTAACTCACTTGCCAGTACGAAAAAAAGAGAAGGCTACATTGTAAGATAAAAACAGTTAAGAGAAGCACACTAGCTTTTTTCTTTTTGGGGACACAAGATAATCGTATAGTCATAGCTTTGCCCTCCTTCTAATGTACCTTTAAATTGCAATTCATAGCCTTTCTTCTGCCAACTCAGATCTTGAAGATGATAAATGAGCGGTTCATAGCCTCGATACTGATTTTTCCCTTCATAACCACAACGCTTTAAAAATCCACGCTCATATAAATAAGCCACTTCTCTTCTCTCTTCTGGATCATAGAAATGAATGGCTTTTCCTTTTGGACCTTCCACGCATTCTTCAAAAAATTCATTGTAGTTATAATATTCAATTTGACGCATCGCGCTATACCAGGTACAAAAGTCCCATTGGTTGATGCGTTTTTTATAGCTCTGTAGCGATTGAAAATAAAGACCAGATAAGAATAACACGGTCGCAAAAATGCAAAGACTCACTAGAGTTTCAACGAGTGTGAACCCTTTTTTCAATTTCATATTGATAGGTTTTTCCATGATATTTTCCCCACACTTTCGCATGTGTTTTTGTTTTTTCATAATAGATGGTTGTTGGTGGATGAGTGGGTGCTACATAGGTTTCTTTAGGATGACGAATTTTTTCTTTCATTCCCATTAATAAAATAATCTCATCCTCTTTTTCTCTTTTTTGTTCATAAAATTGTAAAAACATTGGCATGATTTGAGTAAGTGCTAGCATCATAATAAATAAAGCAATCACAGCTTCACTCAAAAACATCCCTTTTTTTCGTTTCTCGCTTCTTCTTTTCATAAGTATACTTCCCAGATCCCATTTGCCATTGAAAATGATAAAAATAACGGTTACTTGCAAAATCTGTCGCATAAAGAGGACAATTTCCTTTAGCGCTATAATCTAAATCATGTGCTTTTTGTACCTCTATAAATGAAGGAACAGAAAGGAGAGTTTCTGGATAAGGAGCACAAGGTAATTGATAGCATTGTGCATCTTCATCCCATACCATTTTTACGTGCTTATGACGAGCAATAGCTTTTTGTTGCGTTGCTCGTGCAGTCATTTGGAAGGTTTCAATAAATAATTCTTCTTCCACATATTGCATCGTCTTTTGAAAAACAAAGGTGGATACGAATAAAATCGTAACCACAATTTGCATTGTGATTACGATTTCAATTAAGGTAAACCCATGTCTATTGCCATGGTGCTCGAATGTGTTTGTTTTTCTTTGCTTCATTGATTTGCTTTTTAGATAAATATCCAGATAAGTCGTCCCACGTATCCACCTTTTGATCGGGATGATCATGTTTATAAAGTACATATTGATTGTCAACGACTTGTTGGAAAGCAGTATCACTTTGTCCTTTTGCTTTATTACTTTGTTTCAATAAATTAGGAACAAAAATTAAAACTAAAGCGGTAATGACTAATAAAACCACTAGCATTTCAATAAGCGTAAATCCTTTTTTTCTTTTTTGTTTCATTTTTTTCTCCTAAAATAAATCGTACATTGGGAAGAGTAATAAAATATACAGACTAATAATCATCAAGCCAATGCTTAGAAAAATAATCGGTTGAAGCCATTGTAAATACATGTCAATTTTATGCATCATTTCTTGGAAACATTCTTCGGCATACATTAATAATTCAGATCCAAGATTTCCTTTCGCTTCCCCTTGTTGTAATAAGACAAAAAGACTTGGTTGAAAAACTGTATATTTTTCTAATTGCTCCAGCATTGTTTGTCCATGTTGCATTCCTGACATGAGTGTGCACGCCAGTTCTTGAATCCAAGGTAAATTTCCTTGTTCTTGCAAATACTCTAGACTTTTTTTCGTTTCAATGCCTAAATTCAATAAGTTTCCCCATTCTTCACAAAAAGTAATAGTGATAGAATAACGAACTAAACTACGAATCAGAGGAATTCGGCACCACCATTGCAACTGTTGCAAAGGAGACTGTTTTTGTAACACTAACTTTATTCCTTGGGCAATCAATAAGATGAAAACTAAGGTCCATAATAAAATTTGTGGAAAATGATCTATCAATTGATACCCAAATTGATGTTTCATCTCTTGAACGGGTAAATTTGGGAGCAAGAGGTACTTTATTGTCATCATGATACTCAAGAGAAAGAACACTAATATAAAAGGATAACTAATCAATTGTATAAAGGTTTTCCACTTTTTTTCTTTCATTTGCGCTTGTTTTGCAATCGAGGATAATTGTTCTGATAGATTTCCACTTAATAAAGCCAGCTTAATTTTAGAAACGGTCAATGCTGAAAAATGAGCTTTTTGAAATACTTGGTAAAGGGGTACACCTTTGCCTAATTCTTGCCAAATCACTTGAAGGACTGCTTCTCTTTCACTTTCTTTGGGTGCAATTTTTTGTAAAAAAGAGATGCCTTCTTGAAGGGTAAAGCCATGTTGCAATAAATCGGATAGCTGCAATAATAATGAAACTTCTAGTTTATAAGAAATCTTGTTTTTCTTTTTGCCATGTTTCTTTGGTAATCGCCCCCAATGCCCACCATTTTTGTAAGCCATGATTCCACTCTCCTTGATGATACGCTGTAGTTTCCATATATAAGCGATAATTTTGTGCATATCGCTCACAATAAGGTTGACACCTTCCCTGACATAAAGGACAGTACACAGGTAATAAACGTTGATACGTAATACTACGAATCACTTCTTTTTGTTGTTCTTTTGGTATTCCTAAGTCATATAATCGGTCATAGACGCCTAATAAACTATTACTATGAATGGTCGCAAAAACACGATGTCCACTTAATGAAGCACGATAGGCATATTTTGCTGTTTTATCATCGCGAATTTCACCAATCACTAAAATATCTAGTCGTTGTCGTAAACAAAGTTTAATGAGTGTTTCATAATCCAAACCAATCGCACTTTGAATTTGTAATTGTAAAAATTGCGGTTCAATGATTTCTACTGGATCTTCAATCGTAATCACATGCTCATTGAAATGATGATTTTTAATCAATTGGTACATGGAAGTTGTCTTTCCTGATCCAACAGGACCACTAAATAAATGTAGGCCTCTTTGTTGAATGCAATTTTCTAACGCTTGCCATTCTTTTTGTTGGAAGTAATATAAATGATCTGCACAAAAAGGGTATAAAAAGCGAATGACTAAATTTTCTTGTTGAGCAAAATTAATAACGGTAGAAAGACGCAAGGTTACCTCTCCTTTTTTCAAAGGAAAAATCGTAGACCCTCCTTGAGGCAAACGATGTTCCCCTACATCCATTTCACCCATAAACTTAAAATAAAGAATCAAAGATTCTGCTTCTGACCATGGAATTTTTTCTAAAGTCAATAATTGATCCTGACAACGAAAACAAATATGATATTCTTCTTTCACAGCTTGAATATAAAGATCACTCGCATGATGGTAGACACCAAATTCAATATATCGTGCCGCTCTTTGTTCTGCGTCCATGTCCTTTTCACCTCCTTTTCACTTTTCTTATACGAGAAAAGAAAAAAGGGCGTTCTCCATTTTGCTGCTTTTTTTATTTTTTTCTTTTTCCTCCGATTTATCAAAAAGGGTTTTTCAAAGCGAAAATTTTTAAAATATGATAGAATAAGTATTGAAAATTAAAGAAAGAGGAGATAAAAATGATTACCGTATATTCTCGTCCCCAATGTTCTCAATGTACACAAACAAAAAAATGGTTAGCAGAACATCATGTTGAATATAAAGAAATAAACATCGATCACTTTGATGAAGTGGTACGTAATTTGGTAGAAGCAGGATTTCGCTTATTGCCAGTGGTAACGGATGGGAATACTGCCATTTCTGGTTATCATCCAGAAGAGTTAGAAGAAATGATTGCTCGACAAACTCAAAATCAAGCGAAGGAGTAGAAGTTTATGTTGCATGATTTATTAGATAACACAACGAAGCGTCGAATTAAACTTTTAGAAACGATGTTGTTCTATGATCGTTGGATTGCTTCAAGTGATCTTGCTAAAATTTGTAATACTTCTTCACGTACAATTAATAATGATTTGCAATATTTACGTTCTAATTACCCTGAATTTTTTACGATTGAAACTTCCAAACAACATGGAGTGCGTTTAAAATCAACCAATTATTTTCGTTTAGAACAATTTTATCGTCACTTAATTAATGAAGACAGTATTTTTCAATTAATGGAGGGAATTTTCTTACATCCACAAATTCATAATCAAACTTGGATTGAAACACTCTATTTAAGTACCTCTAGTTTTTACCGTTTATATAAACGAATTCAATCAGCATTAGAGGATTATGATATTTATTTGGATTATGGATATTGTAGTAAAAATGAGATTGCCTTGCGTTACTTCTTTAGTAACTTTTTTGCAGAAAAATATGGTTATAATGATTGGCCTTTTGCAATCGATCGCAATGAAATCACAAATCATATTAAAGATGTTGCCTCTTATATTCAAAATAAATACTTTAAAAATGATGATTACTATATTTTAGATTCACAACAAATTTTACATTTGGCCATGCTCATTGCCGTATGTACAATTCGAATCAAGCAAGGACACCATTTTAAAGATTTTAAAAAGCAACATCAATCTGAAGAGATTCCCCATCTTTTCTATGAGCAAGCAAAACACATCTTCCGCCCTATTTTTGATACGATTTCTTTGGAAGATTATGAAGAAATTTATTATTCTATTTTTGCTTTTACTACTGCTTGGAATAACGAAGAGGAGTTTGTTCATATTAATCGAGAAATTGCAAAATTCATCCAAAATATTGCTGATGAGTCTAATATTCCAATTTCTAAAACCGAAATGACGCGTATTCGCTACATGATGTTGAATAAATATTCTAGTTATAAGGTCTTTTCTTATGAGGAAGAATTAATTTTTAATCGCGATGATTTTATTGGTCATTTAATTTTTGAAAATTATCCAGACTTATTCCAATTTCTAGTCAATGATTTAGATCAATTAGCAGAAAAGACTTCTTATCCTTGGTTAAAGGATATGGCTGAAATTATTTTTAATATGATTGTTAAGTGGCCAGCGTTAACTCAATTATTCTCACAAAACTATCCAAAATTAAAAGCCATTTTAATTAGTGATTTAGGTGGAGACCACCAAGAATATTTAAAACGGACGATTAATCATATCTTTAGTAATTACTTGGATATTGAAAGTTATCCTTATGATGTCTTCCATCTGAAAGAAAGAATGCAAAGCTTAAAAGAACAATATGATCTAATTATTTTGAGTTTCAACTATGACGAAATTTTGGGAGAAGAAAAAACTTTATCTATTAATCCCATTTTAAATGATTTAGACTTCAAAAATATTAATCGATGCATTCAAAATTTCTATGAAGAAAAGGATTTAACTATTCCTAAATTATACGCAGATTCATTGATGAATAAAGAATAAAAAAACTTCAAGGACTATTTTCCTTGAAGTTTTTTTGTTTAATGAAGTTGTACGTATTTGTATGCAGTTCCTAAAGAAATACCACACTGCTCTGCGATTTCGCGTAAAGAGTATTTATCTGTATCATATAAAAATTGGATACGATCGATTGTTTCTTGAGAAACACGTGGGCGACCTCCAACACGACCTTCTGTACGTGCTTTTTTCAAACCTTGAGAAGTACGACGGCGAATTAAGTTTTTCTCCATATTCGCTAAATTATGAATCAATTCAATGTATTTTTCCATTGAGATTCCTGTAATTCCTAAGTTTAAAATTTCCACTTGTAAGTCATTACGCTCTACTTCTTTAAAGAATGCAGATAATTGGATTACTGATTTTTGTAAATCTACAACATCATAAATACAGATAACATCTCCTGCATGTAAGTTTTGAATTGTTTCACTTAAAACTTTATATTGCGCTTTTCCACTTTCATATCCGAAAGGTTCAATCATAATATCATCACAATCTGCATTAATTAATGCTTCTTCCGCTTGTAAGTTTAATTCTTCTTCTTCATGCGCTCGGTAATATCCTAGTTTTGTCATCTTCTTTCCTTCTTTCTTGGCCTCATCGTTCTTTTATTTTTTCAATTTTTCCAATAATTTGTTATTTATGAATTTATAATACTACATTATTTTTGAAATATGCAATGTAAAGAATTGGTAATCCATAATACATTTTTGAGAACTGTTTGTTTTTTTCCAACCATATCGCATCGCGACATGATAGCGATATAGCAACTTGCCCTATTCTGCGTTATTATCTATAATAAGAGAGGATGGCCGCCGCGCATCGGCGACACGGATACTATAATTAAAGGAGAAAGAAAATGACAGAAACATTCCAAGGTCGTTTGTTTCCAAAAGAAGCTGCTGAAGCAATTGGAATCGCGCCTACAACGTTACGTAAATATAGTCAAATCATCGAAGAATCTACTTCTGATGAAAACTTTTTCGAACGTACAGACCAAAATGTTCGAACCTATAATCACCAAAACATCTTACTATTCCAAGAAATTAAAAAATTAAGTGATGATACAAAAAAACCAATCAAAAATATTATCGAAAAAATGATTGATGATGAAAAATATGCTAGTTATTTTGAAAAGGACACACAAGCGATTGTTCCAAAAGAAGCAATTTCTGCTAATCCTTCTACTCAAGAATTATTAGCGATTATCGATCAACAAAGTAAAAAAATTGATCAGTTAATTCAAGTAATGACTGCTTTTACGATGGATGTTAGAAAAGAATTCCAAGAAGTAAAACCAATGATTCAACAGTCACAACATTTAATTTCTGATAACAGTGAACAAACGATGGCTGAAACTAAACAATTACAAGAGAATGTAGCAACTATTCAAAAAGAAACTCATCTTTTAAAAGAACAACAAGAAAAGATGATTGAACAACAAAAACGTTTAGAAGAAGAAACGAAAAAACAAGCAGATTTAGCGAAAAAAGCCGAAGAAGCACGTCAAAAAGTAGAAGCAGAACGTAAAGAATTAGAGCAAATGAAAGCCGATTGGGAAGCCAAAAAAGCTAAAGAAAAAGAAGAACAAGAACAAATCGCTGCTGAAAAGAAAGCGTTAGGAAATTCTCCTTTTGAAACACAATCTACGACTGCTGAAACAACAAAGACAGAAGAAACAAAAACAGAAGAGCCAAAAGAAGAAAAGAAACCTGGATTTTTCCAACGTTTATTTGGGAAAAAATAAAAAAACGACTAGTGGAAGCCTTTCTCCTACTAGTCGTCTTTTTTTATATTTTTTGTTGACGATATTCTGCAATTAAATCTCTTTTATGTTCCCAAAGAGACAAGGATAGATCCACAGGATAATCTTGTGGGTTCAAATTACGTTTATATTCTCCCCATAGGGAATCTAAGTTTTCTTTAGCAAATTGTCGAATTTCATCTAAAGATGGTTTTTGATAAACACACACTCCATGATCAAAAATAGTCGTTAATAACGGACGAGCATGGAAGTGATGTAATGTTTTTTGAATATAAGTATGCACGGGATGGAACATCAATAATTCTTCTTGTTTTCTTGGGTCTTCATCAATAAAGGTAATGTAATCTCCTTCTGATTTTCCATCTGTAGCATCCGTAATACGCCACACTTGTTTTCTTCCAGGAGTTGTAACTTTTTCTACATTACTAGAAAGTTTAATCGTATCCTTCCATTCTCCATTTTCTTCAATCGAAACTAATTTATATACAGCTCCTAAAGCAGGTTGATCAAAAGCAGTGATTAATTTTGTCCCTACTCCCCAAACATCAATTTTCGCATGTTGCATTTTTAAACTTAAAATAGTGTCTTCATCTAAATCATTAGAAGCATAAATTTTTGCTTCTGTATATCCTGCAGCATCCAACTGCTTACGTACTTCTTTACTGATGTACGCCATGTCGCCGCTATCGATACGCACTCCTTTAAAATTGATTTTATCGCCATATTTATCAGCAATCGCAATTGCATTAGGTACTCCACTTTTCAATGTATCATAAGTATCTACTAAAAAGACACAATCTTTATGAGTACGAGCATAAGCATCAAAAGCCGCATATTCATCGCGATACGCTTGAACTAAAGAGTGAGCGTGCGTTCCTGCGACAGGAATACCAAACTTTTTACTCGCACGAACATTACTTGTGGCATCAAACCCACCGATATAGCTTGCACGACTTCCCCATAATGCAGCATCCATCTCTTGTGCACGACGCGCACCAAATTCCATTACAAAGTCATCACCACAAACTTGCTTAATTCTTGCTGCTTTTGTGGCAATTAATGTTTGGTAGTTGATAATGTTTAAAATGGCTGTTTCTACTAATTGTCCTTGCGCTAACGGTCCTTCAACTTGTAATAAAGGTTCATTATGGAAGACTAATTCCCCCTCTTTCACCCCACGGATCGTTAATTGTAGTTTTAACGCTTTTAGATAAGCTAAAAATTCTTCTTCATATATTTCTAATGAACGTAAATATTCAATATCTTCATCCGTAAATTGGAAATTTTCAATATAATCAATAATGCGTTCTAATCCGGCATAAATCGCATATCCTGATTGGAAAGGCATCGAACGGAAATAACATTCAAATACAGCGTTTTTTTCCGCAATTCCTTCTTTCCAGTAAGTATACATCATATTGATTTGATATAAATCAGTATGTAAAGCATAATAATCTTCTTGTTTTGACAGATTCATCGGCTCATTGGTCATTAAAAATGACGACTCCTTTCTTATTGTAAAGATCTTATCATAAATCTAGAACATTATCATTTTATCATACGTTTTTCAATCCACGCAAAAAAACTTCAAGTCAAAGACTTGAAGTTAAGAACTCTCTGTGGGGGCTTCATCTTCTGCAAAGAGAGCAGAATTTGCTCGATACCAATTATAAATATGAACGACAATAACTTTAATCGTCGCATAACCTGGAATTCCTAATACGACTCCTAAAATACCAAATAGTTTTCCTGCCGTTAATAATACAAAAATGATGGTTAATGGATGAATATCCATTTGTGAACCAATAACGATTGGATCTAATACGTGTCCTTCAATCAATTGTTCTACTAAATGAACACAGATGACTTTCACTAACATCATTGGTCCACCTGTGACAAGAGCGATAATAACAACCGGAATCATCGTTAACCAAGAACCTAGATAGGGAATAATATTAAAGATTCCAGCTAAAGTACCTAAAGCAATCGCATAATCTAAACCAATTAAGCTAAAACCAATCATATAAATAATCGCTACTGAAATCGCCACGATAATTTGTCCACGAATATAAGAAGATACCTTTTCATTAATATCATGTAATACTTGATGGACAGAAGCTTGAATTTTTTGTGGTAAAAATTTCAAAACAAAAGGTTCTAGTCGTTTTCCATCACGTAATAGATAGAACAAAATGAAAGGTACAGTCACAATCGTTACTACAATACTAGCTACAACACTGACCATATTTGACAATCCAGAAAAGCCATTAGAAAATAGCTTTTTGCCCATATGTCCTAACTGTACATAAATATCTTTGTTGATCGAATCTAACTGCGCTTTGATTTGAGATAAATCACTTGATTTCATCAAAGATTGAAACTCATCGGTAATTTCTTTCCAATAATGCGGGATATTTTTACTTAAGGTCATAAATTGATTTTGGACTTCAGGAACTAAATGAATTCCTCCCCAAATCAATAGTAAGACAATAATTAAAAATAAAGAAATGATGGAAATGGTACGTGGAACACGCACTCTTTTTTCTAAAAAGTCCACAATTGGACTCAATAAATAATAAAGAACCCCAGAAACTAAAATAGGTGCTCCAATAATCGCAATGAATTGGAAAACAGGTTGGAAAAACCAAGAAACTTGTTTTGCCATATTAATGATGAAAAGCATTAATAAAATAATGACTAAAACAGAAACCAGTTTATTATTGGCAACCAATTTCCAAAACCATGAATGAGAAGACTGTTTTTCTTTCATTGCCGTTCCTCCTTTTTTGTCCATTGTATCATAACTTTTTCTTTGTCTAAAAATAATCTAACTTTTCACTATCCTATTTCTCATTTTAAGGAGTATAATTAACATAGGGATAAATTAACAAATAAGAAAGAGGGATATTATGGAACAGATCTTACTATGTAATACTGATAAGCAATATTTAGGCGGCGTTTATCGTATCCTTTTAGATCCAAAAAAAGGGACTCTTTCCCATTACAAAAGAATTCTTCTAGAAAAAGAACCAAATGATATTTGTTTTGATTTAAATAACCATTTATTTATCGCTTGTCGTACCGACCAGGGAGGCGGTATTGTCTCTTATGATAATAATATGAGTAATTATCAACAAATTGACCGCACTTTTGAAGAACCTTCTGCTCCCTTCCGTTTAGCCATTCAAAAAGAATGGGGAGTCTTAATTAGTGCTCATCGTGATGGTAGTTTATATAGCTACACTATTGAGCAAAGCGGAAACTTAATTCGCGAACAACAAGTAGAAGTAGAAGAAGATATTATTGATTGTGTATTAACAAACGATAATGTTTTAATGGTTAGCTTGAAAAAAGAACCAGCTTTTGTTTGCTATCAAGTTTCTCATAATGGGCACTTAAAATGGATCGGCAAAACAACCTTCCCATTTGTTGAAGCCTTCAGTCATCTTACTTTCCATAGTAAAAATCAATACTTCTATGCTTTAAATCAAGAAATGCATCATTTACATGTTTTCCAATATGAAGTAGGTGGAACCATCACTCATGTTCATTCTTACCGCACGGTTCCACAACACCAAAAAGGAATAGCAACCGATATGGTACTTTGGAAAGATCGTTGCTTATTCATTAGTAATCGAGAAACCAATACAATTTCTGTTTTCAAATTGGAAAATGAAGGTCATGATGTAACTTACTTAAACTCTATTGCTTGTGAAGGTATTGCTCCAATTACGATGCGTTTAAATCGTCAACAAAATTATTTATTTGTAATGAATGCCTTTACTAATAATTTATCTTTATTCAAGATTCATTCTTGTGGACATATTGAACTATGTTCTTATGATACAAAAGTTCCTGGCATCCGAGCAATGATCTCTTCAGAAGTATAATTTAAACAAACAAAAAGGATTAAGATTTTCTCTTAATCCTTTTTATTTTTGAATTTTTTCTTCAACAAATTCAACAAATTGTTGATTATTCTTTGTTTTCTTCATTAATTCATGTAACTTACGACTCACTTCTAGCCCATCTTTGGTCATCTGTTGACGGAAGTACCAACTCACTTCTTGATCTTGTGGTGTCAATAACAAATCATCACGTCTAGTTCCACTGCGTTTAATATCAATCGCTGGGAAAATGCGTCGTTCTGCTAGTTCACGAGAAAGATGTAATTCCATGTTTCCTGTTCCTTTAAACTCTTCATAAATCACATCATCCATCCGACTCCCTGTATCAATTAAGGCGGTAGCTAAAATCGTTAAACTACCTCCTTCTTCAATATTTCTAGCTGCCCCAAAGAATTTTTTTGGACGATAAAACGAAGTTGGATCAATTCCTCCAGATAAGGTACGACCACTCGTTGGAATAACTAAGTTATTTGCTCGAGCTAAACGTGTAATACTATCCATTAAAATGATTACATCTTGTTTATCTTCGACTAAACGCATCGCACGATCTAATACTAAATCGGCAATTCTGACATGATTGCTTGGTTGTTGGTCAAAAGTAGAAGAAACTACTTCCCCTTTAACACTACGTTCAATCTCTGTTACTTCTTCTGGACGTTCATCAATTAAAAGGACAATTAAATGACTGTCTGGATGGTTCACCGCAATCCCATTGGCTACAGCTTTAATAATCTCCGTTTTCCCTGCTTTTGGTGGAGCTACAATCAAACCACGTTGCCCAAAACCAACAGGAGAAAATAAATCAATCATACGAGTGGATAAAGGATTCGTATCCGTTTCTAATTGAATTCTTTGATTCGGATAAATTGGAGTTAACGCTGGAAAGTGAGGACGTTGTTTTGCTTCCTCTGGTTCTTTTCCATTTACATAGTCTACATGCATCAATCCATAATAACGCTCATTTTCTTTTGGTGGACGAGCTTTTCCTGTCACTAAATCTCCATTTCTTAAACCAAAACGGCGAATTTGTGAGGAAGAAATATAAATATCTTCTTGACTCGGTGAATAGTTAATGGGACGTAAAAATCCATAATCCCCTTGTAAATCAAGAACCCCTTCCATGACAAAAAATCCTTGTTCTTCTGCTTGTGCACGCAATACTGCTAATGCCAATTCTTTTTTATTCATTTTACTATAGCCTTTAATAGAGAATTGACGTGCATATTCATAGAGTTGTTTTAACGTATGTTTCTCTAATTCAGCCATTGTTAAATATTCATTTGCCATAAAGATTTTGCTATTCTTCTGTGCGGTTATCTTTTTACAGAAAAATAACTCCTCCTTTCTTTAATTTCTATCCACTTTTAATTATCAAAATTTCTTTCTATTTGTCTACTATTTTCTACAGACAAAAAAAGACCTCATCCGAGGATGAAGTCTTTCTCTTGTTTGATTTACGCTTTACCAGCTGAACCAAACCAAGTCATACGATCTTTAACTAAGTCGATGATTGCTTGTGTACCTGGTGCTAATAATTTACGAGGGTCAAATCCTTTACCTTCTTGGCTAGCGCCTGATTCAATATATTTACGAGTAGCTTCTTCGAATACTAATTGGCATTCAGTGTTAACGTTGATTTTTGAAACACCTAATTCAATTGCTTTTTCAATTTGTTCTTTAGGAATTCCTGAACCACCGTGTAATACCATTGGTAATCCGTTAATTTTTTCTGAGATTTCTTGTAAACGTTCGAAGTTTAATCCAGCCCAGTTTTCTGGGTAAACACCGTGAATGTTACCAATACCAGCTGCTAAGAAGTCAACTCCTAATTCAGCCATTGCTGCACATTCTTCTGGATCTGCTAATTCACCAGCACCAACTACGCCGTCTTCTTCTCCACCGATTGAACCAACTTCACATTCAACAGAGATTCCTTTAGCGTGTGCTTCAGCGATAACTTTTTTCGCTTTTTCAACGTTTTCTTCGAATGGTAAATGAGAACCATCGAACATAACTGAAGTGTAACCTACAGCGATACATTCTAATGCGTCTTCGTATTCACCGTGGTCTAAGTGTAAAGCTACAGGAACAGTGATATTCATTGATTCCATTAAATCGTTTACTAAATCGTAAGCCATTTTGTAGCCACCGATGTATTTAGCAGCACCCATAGATGTTTGGATGATTACAGGAGATTTCATTTCTTCTGCTGCTGTTAAGATTGCTTTTGTCCATTCTAAGTTATTTGTGTTGAACGCACCGATTGCATAATGACCAGCACGTGCTTTTTCTAACATTTCTTTAGCTGAAACTAATGGCATGTCAATTTCCTCCTAATTGTGTCTTTTAGACATTTTCTTGATGTCTTTATTTTACCAAATTTATCTCTCTTCTGCCACCCTATTTCATTGGATAATGAAAAGATTACATTTTTTTTCTAAATCATTCATAATAAATGAATTATTTACGAGCATCTTCCAATGCTTTTTCAATGATTTTCATAACTTTTTCTTCATTTTCTGGATTTTCAATAATATCATATTCATCCACAGAAATTTTAATTTTTGGAGAGTAATGGTAATCTTCAAACCATTGACCATATTGACTATATAGTAATTTGTAGTATTCTAACAATTCTGGATCATCATCCACTTGTTCGAAACTACGTCCACGTTTTTTAATATGAGCTAAAATTGTATCAAAATCTGCTTCTAAGTAAATTAAAAGATCTGGTGCCTTTTTAGGTAAGCTATCAATTTCTTGCATCATATTTTCTAATAAGTCATTGTAAATGTTTAAATCTACATCACTGATATTTCCTTGCATATTATTAACGCGTGTAAATAAAGCATCTTCATAAATTGAACGGTCTAATACATTATTTGCATCATGAAGTGCTTGTTTGATAGAACGGAAACGTTTGTTTAAGAAATAAATTTGTAAACTGAAAGCCCAACGTTTTGGATCTTCATAAAATTTATCTAAAATTGGATTGTTATCTACTTCCTCATAGAAAGCTTCTGTGCCCAAATGGCGAGCAATCATTTCAGTATAGGAGCTCTTTCCTACTCCAATCATTCCAGCTAATACGATCATTTTGTCTTGTTCTCTCCCTTTTTGCTTCATGTTTCGTCTAAAAAAACCAAGTATAGTCTTGGTTTTTTTGTACCCTTCCTTTTATTGTTTATTTTCTTTTTCGACACAAGCTTCAATAAATGCTTTGAATAAAGCTTGTGGACGATTTGGTCTAGAAATTAATTCTGGGTGGAATTGCGCTGCCACAAAGAAACGGTTTGTTGGAATTTCAACAATTTCCACTAAGCGATTATCTGGAGAAGTACCAGAAATTACCATACCATTTTGTTCGTATAAATCACGATATTTATTGTTAAATTCATAGCGGTGACGGTGACGTTCTTGTACTACATCCGCATGGTCATAAGCTTCCCAAGCAACAGTACCTTTTTTCAATTTACATGGGTATGCACCTAAACGTTGTGTATTTCCCATTTCTTCTACATCCTGTTGGTCACTCATTAAATCAATAACTTTATTTTTAGCATCTGGATGAGTTTCTGCAGAATGAACATCTTCTAGTCCACAAACATTGCGACCAAATTCGATAACTGCCATTTGCATTCCTAAACACATACCTAAGAATGGCACATCGTTTTCACGAGCATAACGAATTGCTTCTGCTTTTCCATCTAAACCACGACTACCATATCCTCCAGGAACAACAATTCCATCGACATCTTTTAATAATTCATCGACGTTTTCTGCAGTCACTTCTTCAGAGTTAATCCAATCAATATCGATATCTGTATCATGAACATATCCGGCATGTTTCAATGCTTCTACTACTGAAATATAAGCATCTGGTAATTCTACATATTTACCGACTAAAGCAATGCGTACTTTGTGTTTTAAATTCAACACTTTATTTTCTAGCTCTTTCCATTCTGTCATATCTGCAGGTGGTGTGTCTAGTTTTAAGTGTTCACAAACAATTTCATCCATGTTTTGTTTTTGTAAGTTTAGTGGAATCGTATACAATGTATCCACATCTAAAGATTCAATAACTGCTTCTGGTTCTACGTCACAAAATTGTGCTAATTTATCACGCATAGATTGTGTAATTGGTTGTTCTGTACGAACCACTAACATATCTGGTTGGATCCCTAAACTACGTAATTCTTTTACGCTATGTTGTGTAGGTTTTGTTTTCATTTCTCCTGCAGCGCGTAAATATGGAATTAAAGTTGTATGAATGTACATTACATTATCTTTACCCATATCTTTTTTCATTTGACGTAATGCTTCTAAGAATGGTAAAGATTCGATATCTCCAACTGTACCACCTACTTCAGTAATAATGATATCTGCATCTGTTAAGCTTGCGGCACGTTTGATTTTCTCTTTAATCATATCTGTGATATGAGGAATTACTTGTACAGTAGCTCCTAAATATTCACCTTTACGTTCTTTACGTAATACTTCTTGATAAATTTTCCCTGTTGTTACGTTAGAGAATTTATTTAAGTTAATATCGATAAAACGTTCATAGTGACCTAAGTCTAAGTCTGTTTCTGCTCCATCTTCTGTTACGAAAACTTCACCGTGTTGATAAGGACTCATTGTTCCTGGGTCTACGTTGATGTAAGGATCAAATTTTTGAACCGTTACTTTCAATCCGCGATTTTTTAATAAACGTCCTAAACTTGCGGCTACAATTCCTTTCCCGATTGATGATACGACTCCTCCAGTTACAAAAATATATTTTGCCATATATACCTCCATACATAAATAATTATTTGGGATCTTTAAAAAATGAGAAGCTCCCTATTCAATCCTCTGAATAGGGAGCTTCTATTTATAACGTTCTACTGACTCTTTTCGAGTGCCCAATTCAGATTGTACACGTATCTTTTCTCATCGTCAATAGAAAATTAACGAAGAGAACCATCCATATCTTCATGATCCACTACAGTCAATTCTTCTTCAATTCCTTCTGGGATGCTGTCTTCATCCATTTCTGATAACTCATTATCATAGTCTGAAATTTCTTCATTATGATGTTCGTCATCATATAAATCATCTTCGTTATTATGTAAAACTAAATCATTATCTTCTGGATCGTCATTACTATAATCAATTGCATTTTCATCGTTATCCATAAAGGCATTTACTTTATGAGATACTTTCTTACGTGGCATTTCTTCTTCGTCTTCACTTGTATGAGAAACTTCTTCATCGATGGAATCAATTGGATACCATTCACGTAAGCCCCAGCGATTTTCTCCTAAAGAAATAAAACTACCATCAATATTTAAATCAGTATAAAATTGAGAAAGATTTTCGCGCATTTCTTGATTGCTTAATTCTAAAAATTCTTGTACTTCATTAAAAAGTTGATTTAGTTCGATTTCTGATTTTGTTTCTTGTAAAATTGCTTTTGCAACTTCAATCATTGATAATTCTTCTTTAGGTGTATTTCCAAATACAGTTAATTCCATGATTTTTCCTCCATTACCATTTTTATAACTTCTTCATTATATCACATCTTATTCATTTCCGTCGGAGTTTTTTTCAATTATTAAAACGAATTCATGTAAAAGAGAATCTGCCTCTGATTGCCCTAATTGATAGCCAATTTCATAGATTCGTTGGTCTTCTTTTTCTATTTGCTCTATTTTTTCTAATTTAGTAACAAAAAGCATCATTCCCACAGTGGTTTTTAAATATCCTTCTTCCCAGCCTTCTTGTAAATAAAGATATAATTCTTTCTCTTTACTAAATTCACGAATAGAACAAGTCCCATCATTATGATGGATAAATAATACTTCTACGGTTGAATCTTCTTCTTTATAAGTAAATTGTAATTGATAATCTTCTCCTTGTTTTTGCCAGTATCCTTGTCCTTGGAATTCTTCACCATCTTGTTTGAGGAAAACACGAACTTTTTCCATTTTTTCCTTCCTTTCTTTTATCATTCCTTTTATTTTTTATTATAGCATCAATGACAAGTAGAACGCATTTTTTGTATAATAGAGAAGAAGAAAGGAGAGATTCCTATGTACTATACGAAGGTGAACGATGCCTTTTTAGATACAGAACTAATGTTACACTATGTAGCAGAAAAAAAGACTCCTTTTTTACATGAATGGACGAGTGCGCCAACATGTATTCTAGGACAAGAAGATACACAATTGAATCATTTTTCCGAACGTTGTGCTACGCTTCAAGATTATGATTTATTTGTTCGTTCTTCTGGTGGACGTGCAGTGATTAGCGAGCCTGGAGTATTGAATTTATCTTTATTTTTACCTGATACTCCATCCATTGATACTGCTTATGAGCAATTGTATCTTTGTATTCAAAAAAATTGTAACCTTCCTTTACTTGCAGGAGAAGTTATAAATTCTTATTGCCCTGGAAATTATGACATTCATTATCAAGGAAAAAAAATTGCAGGGATGAGTCAAAAGCGTGGTCAAGGAGCTACAGTAGTAATGGCTTATATTAGTTTATATGGAAATCAACAAAAGCGAGGAGAAGATTTACAACATTTCTATTCTCTAGCTGAAGACCCAAAAGCATTGACCATTCATCCAGAAACGATGGCATCTCTAAGTGATTGGCAAGAATCATGGAAATATGATTATGCTTATCCTTTCATTGACTTAACAGATTTCCAATCTTGGGTGGATGCTCATCCAACGATTCGTAATAATATTCAAAAACGTCTTGATTTTCGACAAAGACAAGTAGGTGATTTTTATGGAAAAAGTATTTCGTGATCCCATCCATGGGTACATTTATATTCAAGATCAAATTATTTTAGATTTAATCAACACAAAAGAATTTCAGCGACTACGCCGCATTAAACAATTAGGAACAACCTCTTTTACTTTCCATGGTGCGGAGCATTCCCGCTTTGGTCATTGTTTAGGAGTTTATGAAATTACTCGCCAAATTTGTGACCAATTCCAACGCAACTATCCAAAAGAAATTTATGGTAAAGATGGTTGGGATGATTCTGAGCGTTTAGTTACGCTATGTGCTGCTTTATTACATGATATTGGGCATGGTGCCTATTCTCACACTTTTGAGCATCTTTTTGATACCAATCACGAACAAATTGGGATTGAAATTATCTTGTCACCCACAACAGAAATTCATCAAGTATTAACTCAGGTTAGCCCTGACTTTCCAGAAAAAGTAGCAGCAGTGATTGCTAAAAAATATCCAAATCCACAAGTAGTCCAAATGATTTCCAGTCAAGCTGATGCAGACCGTATGGATTATTTACGTCGTGATGCTTATTACACAGGAGTAGAATATGGAAATTACGATTTAACACGTATGCTTCGCGTTATGCGTCCTTATGCTAAAGGAATTTGCTTCAAAGAAGAAGGAATGCATGCCATTGAAGATTACATCGTAAGTCGCTACCAAATGTTTATGCAAGTTTATTTCCATCCCGTTTCTCGTGGAATGGAAGTGATCCTCCAACGTTTATTAGAACGTGCCCGTGATTTATATGACCAAGATAGTCATTACTTTAAACAACATTGTGAGCTACTCGTTCCTTTCTTTTCTCAACGCTATACGTTAGAAGATTATTTAGCACTGACAGATGATGTACTTTTAACTTATTTCCAACTTTGGACCAAAGCCAAAGATCCTATTTTATCAGATTTAGCTTGTCGCTTTATCAATCGAAAACCATTTAAATCGATTCCACTTCCTAGCCAATTAGACCAAAGAAAATTACGTGGAGCAAAAGTCATTTTACAAAAAATAGGATACAACCCTACCTATTATTCAGGTTTAAATGATGCGAGCGACTTGCCTTATGATATTTATCGCTCTCGAATTCATCATCCAAGAACACAAATTGAATTAATGCGTCATGATGGTTCTTTCTTTGAATTATCTACAAAAAGTGAAATTGTTAAAGCTTTATCTGGAGAAACGATTATTGACCGTCGCTTCTATTTTCCAAGAGAGATGGTCAAACCTACACAAACATTAGAACAAAATTCTGAAATCTTACGTTTCCAACAGTGGATTCAACAAACTCTTGACCGAAATGTCACTAAACTATAAATCAAAGGAGGAAAAATCAATGATCAAATTAATCGCAATTGATATTGATGGCACATTGTTAAATGAGCATCATCAATTAGCTGACGAAGTCAAACTGGCTTTGCAAAAAAAAGCAAAGGAAGGAGTTAAAATTGTTCTTTGTACTGGACGTCCAATCTTAGGAGTACAAAATTATTTAGACGAATTAGGCTTCACAGGCGAAGATGATTATGTGATTACTTTCAATGGTGCTTTAGCGCAAAAAGTAAAATCAAAAGAAATTTTAGCGCATCATACATTGACAATTGCTGATTACTATAAAATGGAACGTTTAGCATTAGAACTTGGAGTTCATATGCACACAGAGACAACAGAAGCAATGTATACGTCCAACAAAGATATTAGCAAATACACAGTAATAGAAAGTGGAATGACAAACATGCCTCTTCACTATTGCACAGCGGAAGAGATGGATCGTGACATGATTATTAGTAAAATGATGTTTATTGATGATCCTGCAATTTTAGATGCCGCAATTCCACATATTCCAGAAAAATATTTAGAAGAATATGAATTTGTTAAAAGTATGGATTTCTTCTTAGAAATTTTAAACAAAAAAGCGACAAAAGGAAATGCATTGAAAGACTTAGCAGAACAATTAGGAATTCAGCGTGAAGAAGTCATGGCTATTGGAGACAACATGAATGATATGACCATGATTGAATATGCTGGAGTGGGAGTCGCTATGGGAAATGCAGTTCCCGAATTAAAAGCTGTTGCCGATCAAGTAACAAAAACAAATGCTGAAAATGGAGTTGCTTACGCTGTAGAAACTTGGGCATAAATACAAAAAACGACAGGAAATTCATCCTGTCGTTTTTTTATATCTTTCATTAAGCTACACGAACTGCAAAGTCTGGTGTGTAGTATTGAATTGGTGTAATTTTAACGCTTTCACCTGGTTGTGGCGCATGGATAAATGTGCCATCACCTAAGTAAATACCTACGTGGTAAGTTGCTCCGGCAGGTCCAAAGAAGACTAAGTCTCCAGCTTGAGCTTGACTTAATGGAATACGTGTTCCTGCATTTTCTTGAGCAGTCGTTACACGTCCGATATCTTTACCTGTTACTTGACGGTAAACATAGCTTGTTAATCCAGAACAGTCAAATCCTGCTGGTGTTGTACCACCCCAAACATAAGGTACACCTAAGTATGCTTTCGCAGCTTCTGCTACTGAACCATAGTTACCAGATGGAACGCTTGGTTTTTCTGCCGGTGTATTTGGTTTTGTTTGGTTGTTTTGTGAACCGCTATTTTGGTTACTATTGTTTTGTGAACCATTACTTTGGTTACTATTTTGGTTATTATTTTGGCTACCACTTGTTTGGTTATTGCTACTTTGATTATTATTTTGTGAACCGCTATTTTGGTTATTATTTGTTGAATCTGTAGCTTGACCATTGTTTTGTGAACCGTTGTTTTCAGTAGTTGTGTTATCTGAAGTTGATCCATTTTGACCTGTTGATGGAGTTTGTGTTGTTCCATTGTTTTGATCAGTAGCCGTTGTATTATTTTCCTGTTGAGTAGAATCTACAGTTGTATCTGTTGATGGAGTTTGTGTCGCATCATTTGGTTTTGTTTGTTCTACTTTATCTTGAGCAGCTTGTTCTTGTTTTTGAGCTTCTTCTGCTGCTTGTTGAGCTTCTTTTTCTGCTTCTGCTTTTTGTGCCGCTTCTTGTTTAGCAGCTTCTGCTTTTTCAGCTGCTTCTTTTGCTGCTTCTTCATTAGCTTTCTTCGCAGCTTCTTCTGCAGCTTTTTGTTGTTCTTCTGCTTTCTTCGCAGCTTCTAATTGCGCTTTGCGAGCTTCTTCTTGTTGTTGTGCTTTACGAAGAGCTTCTTGTTCTGCTTTCTTCGCAGCTTCTTCCGCAGCTTTTTGTTCTGCTTCTGCTTGTTGACGTTGCATTTCTTCTTCTTTTGCTTTGCGGATAGCTTCTTGTTGTGCTTTGATACGTGCTTGTGCTTCGCGTTCACGTTGTTGACGTAAAGCTACAATCGCATCATTTTTTTCTTTTTCTAACTGATCACGTTTCCCTTGAGCAGTTTCTTTTTCTAAAGCAACAGCTTTTAACATCACTTGTTCTTGTAACTGTTGGTCACGTAAAGCTACTGTTTTTGATTGTAATGATGCTTCATTTTGTTTTAACGCATCTAATTTTTCATTTAATTTTGCTTTTGCTTTTTCAATTTCTTTTTTCGCATCTTTTTGTTGTTCTACTAAACGACGGTTTACATTCATTAAACGTGTTGTCGCAGCTAAACGGTTAACAGCTTCACTAACAGAATCTGCGTTTAAGATCATATCTAAACTGTTGTTTGATGCAGTATGAACTTGAACAGAACGTGCTTGCGCTTTAATTGTATCATTACGCTTAGTAATTGATTTTTCCAAGCGTTTCAATTCTGCTTTTAATTCAGAAATTTGTTCATTCAATTCCTGTTTTTGACCACGTAAGGCATTGGTTTGTCCTTCTAAGTCAACAATGTTTGTTTGAATTCCTTTTAATTGATCTTCTAATGAATTTTGTTTTGTCAATAAACTATCAATATGTTGATCTTGAGCAGCAATTTGTTTTGTTTTTGATGATACTTGTTGCTCTAACTCATCAGCTAATGCAGCTTGAGTTGTTCCCAAAGAGGATGCAACAACACCGGCTGCCATAATTCCTGATAATAAATTCTTTTTCACGTTGAATTCCTCCGTAGTTGTCTATTATTTAAAAGACTTAATCTCACTTACTTTTAATACTAAAACACTATGGACAGTATAACATAATTTTTTAACAGTATTTTAAACAGTATATTACAAAAGTGTTTCAATTTACTTTTTACGTTTACGGATCATATCTCCAACTTGTACGGGTTCTGTTACTGGCATCGTTAAAATCATCATTGGATTTGGCGCTACTTCAATACTTTCTCCGTCTTCATTCCACATTTTTTCTACCGTTTGTTCGTGATGGCGCATTCCTGGACCATAAAATTCAATTTCGTCTCCAACATAGAAACGATTACGCTGACGAATAGTAGCCATTTTTGTTGCGTCATCATAAGCTAATACTTCACCAATGAATTTATATTCTGGAATTTTACGACGTTCTCCAAATAATTGTGCATTTTCATCTGGGATTCCATAATAGAAACCAGTTGCTAATTCACGTTGTGCTACTTTCCATAGCTCATCAATCCATTCTTGTTTTGTTTCATAATGCTCTGGATCTTCTAAATAACTATTAACCGCTGCTTTATAAACATTAGCCACTGTAGACACATAGTGGATAGATTTCATACGACCTTCAATTTTTAAGCTATCTACTCCTGCTTCAATTAAATCAGGAATGTGCTCAATCATTGACATATCCACAGCACTCATTGAAAATTCTTCTTCTTTTACTTGGCCATCTTCTGCAATGTAGTGACGTTCTCCACCAAATGGCATTTCATATAAATCATATTTCCAACGGCAAGATTGACAGCATCCTCCACGGTTCGCATCGCGTTTACTCATATGGTTAGATAACGTACAGCGACCAGAATAAGAAATACACATCGCCCCATGGATAAAGACTTCGATTTCTAAATCTGTATTTTCGCGGATTTTACGTACTTCTTCCATTGATACTTCACGACCTAAAACGGCACGTTCTAAGCCTTCTTCTTGCCAAAATTGTAACGTTTCCGCATTTGTTGCAGAAGCTTGAGTAGATAAGTGTACTGGTAGTCCTGGTGCTTCGGTTAAACAAATATCGATAAAGGCAGGATCAGAAATAATTACAGCTGAAATTCCAATATCACGTAACGTACGGAAAAATTCACCAGCTCCTTCTAAATCTCCTTCATGGGCAACCATGTTGGCAGCGACATAAACTTTCGCTCCATATTGGTTGGCAAATTCCACGCCTTCTTTCATTTCTTCAAAACTGAAGTTTCCAGCACGACTACGTAATCCGTAACTGTTTCCTCCAATATATACGGCATCTGCTCCGTAATGGATAGCTGTTTTTAATTTTTCTAAAGTTCCTGCGGGAGCTAATACCTCAGGACGTTTTAATTGTCTTTTTTCTGTCATTTTCCTTTATTTCACCTCATCTGGATCATAATTATAAAATCCTTCATCTAAGCCACGTTGTGCTGGATGAAGTTTTTCAATCGTTTCATTCCATTGTTGAACTTGTGCTTCGTCCCATTGTCCATTTTCTAATGCTTCTTTAGCTTCGACAAAACAACGAGCAATACGAACAAAGTCCATACCTGGTGTATAGATTCCATCTAATTTCCAATCATAAACACCAATTTCATATAATTCTTTTAATTTCAACATTAAGTTTAAATCATTATCGGCAAAGATATGCGTACCATGCTCATCTTCATAAATTGAATAGTGCGTACCTCCTTTTCTTGGTTCGGCTAAGAAAAGGTTAGCTTCTTTACTTGTGTCTCCTTGTACGCCAATGAAGTTTTCATAGTTACGTACTAATGGACGTAACGATTGGTGAATACAAGTCGCTCCATAAACTAATACTTCGACAGGAATCGTACTTGCTTTAACTAGTGATTTCATTTCTAAGTAAGGCACTTCACGACCAAGTACCGCTTTTACTGCACCTTTACGTGCCCAAAAGTTAATTTGGCGAGCGTTAGTAACAATCATTTGTGCGTTGTAAATGAATTTTAATGGCAATTCATTTTTACGGATTAAATGGATGACACCAACATCTCCTACTTCCACTTCTTCGACACCAATTTCGACTAAATTTTCCATATAAGAAAGAATATGGCTCATTTTTTCTGGGTGCATAATAGCATTTAAAGGCACAACTAATTTTGCGTCATATTCTTTTGTTAATTCCACTAATTCTTTTAATTCTTCAAGCGTAAAAGATTGTGGCAGACGTAATCCATAAACAGATCCTCCTGCATATAAAGTATCTACTCCTACTTCTAATAACGCTTTTGCTTGTTCTTTTGATTCGACCGTTGCCGTAATCTGAATCATAATTTCTCCTTTCATAACACAAGGAAAGAGACGAAACGTCTCTTTCTATTTTTTCTTCATATAATATTTTCCTTGACGAACGCCAAATTGAACAACGTCTCCTGCCACAAATTCTTTGCTCAATAAAGCATCTGCTAAGCGATCTTCTACTTCTTTAATGACAACACGACGTAATGGACGTGCACCATATTCTTCATCGAATCCTGCTTTTGCCAATTGTTCATAGACGGCATGACTGACTTTTAATTCAATTCCTAATTTTTCTACTCGTTCTTTGACATCAGAAACAAATAGTTTTGCAATGGCTTCGATATCTTTTTGAGCCAAATTATGGAAAATAATTGTATCATCGATACGGTTTAAAAATTCAGGACGGAAATGCTCTTTTAAGGCATTTTGCATAATAGACTCACGTTCTTTTTGAGCTAGTTCTGCACTTTGTCCAAAACCTACTCGTTTTTGGTCACGAACTTCATTTGCTCCAATATTAGAAGTCATAATAATTACCGTATTTGTAAAATCGACTTTACGTCCCTTTGCATCGGTCACATAACCATCATCTAAAATTTGTAACATCACATTGAAAACATCAGGGTGTGCTTTTTCTACTTCATCAAAAAGTAAAACGCTATATGGTTTTTGGCGTACTTTTTCTGTTAATTGTCCTCCTGACTCATATCCTACATAGCCTGGAGCTGAACCGATTAAGCGACTTACATTTTCTTTACTCATAAATTCGCTCATGTCGATACGGATCATTTGTTTTTCATCCCCGAATAGAGTTCGAGCGAGAGTTTTAGCTAATTCTGTTTTCCCAACCCCTGTTGGTCCTAAGAATAAGAAAGAACCAATTGGACGATTGCTAGAAGCAAGACCACTGCGAGCTCGACGAATCGAACGAGCAACTACTTGGCATGCTTCTTTTTGTCCAATGACACGTTTTTCTAACTCTTCTTCTAAGTGTAATAACCGTTGGCCTTCTGATTGTTCTACTTCTGTCACTGGTACTCCTGTCCATTGCGAAACGACCTGAGCAATATCTTCTTTAGTGATGATCTCTTTTGTCTGGCGATCTTTTTCATAAGAAGATAATTCTTCCTTAATACTATCCATTTCATCTTGCAATTCTTTAGCACGGACAAAGTCTTTTTTCTTCATTGCTTCGGTTTGTTGCTCTAAGAAAGAATCAAAAGACGCTTTTTGATCTTCATGGAAAGAATAATCACGATCAATTACACGTTTTTTGGCTGCCGCTTCATCCAATAAATCAATCGCTTTATCTGGAAAATGACGATCAGTTAAATAACGATCAGATAAATCAACAGCTGCTTCTAATGCTTCTTTTGTGAAGTGCAAGTGGTGATATGCCTCATAGCGTCCTTGTAATCCTTCTAAAATCGTTAACGTTTCAGAAGCAGTAGGTTCTGATAATTTCACTAATGCAAAACGACGAGCAAACGCACGATCTTTTTCAATTTTTTCTTGGTATTCTTCAAATGTCGTTGCTCCTAAGATTTGGATTTCACCACGAGCTAACGCTGGTTTTAAAATATTAGACGCATCGACAGATCCTTCACTACTTCCAGCATGCATCAGCATATGAATTTCATCAATAAATAAAATAATTTGTGGATTTGCTTCCACTTCAGCCATGATTTTTTTCATTCGTTCTTCAAAATCACCACGGAAGCGAGTTCCAGCAACTACATTAGCAATATCTAATTGAATAATTTCTTTATTTTGAAACTCTACAGGAACTTCTTTATTGGCAATACGTAGCGCAATCCCTTCTGCAATGGCTGTTTTTCCGACTCCAGGGTCTCCTAATAATAAAGGATTATTTTTAGTTCTACGAGCTAAAATTTGTAAGACACGGTCAATTTCTTCATCGCGTCCAATGACTGGATCTAATTTTCCATTTCTAGCCAATTCGGTTAAATTACGTGAAACTTGATCTAATTCTTTTGTTTCTAGTGGCATTGGTTCAGCAAAAAATTCATCTTCAAACTCTTCTTCGTCCTCATCCATGGGATGTAGGTCAGGTGTATATTCTAGAAGCTGTTCACGATTTCCTTCATTGCGACGCAACAATTGAACATGAATCGCATCAAACCAACCATATTTTGGTGCAAACTTTGTCAATACTTGGTACACCATTGTATCTGTTAAATGTAAGAAGCCAAATAAAATAAATAAAGGTTCTGTTTCTTTAAATTGATAATGTACAGATTCTTGTTTCGCTAAAAATAACGCCTCTTGACTAATTCGCGATAATACTGCTTCTTTATCTACTGGGAATTCTCCCGTTACTTGTTTTTTATCTAAAAAAGAAAAGAATTCTTCTTCGTTGATATTTAATTCTTTAAACACTTGTTGCACATCTAAATTTACTTCTACTAAGGCTCGAAGTAAATCTAAGCTCGAAATGTATTCACAGCGATGTTTCATCGCTAATTCACTAGCTTTGAGAATGATTTCTTGGATACTTTGATCAAAATCCATGTCATTTTCCTCCTATCTTTTTGTATACTTCATACAAAAATAATACTAATTATTATCGTACTATTTTATTACGTTTCTGTCATCTATAAGTTCTCATATTTTCTGTCTTCGTCATAAATTATGATATAATAAGAAAATAATGAGTACGAAAAATTTATGAGAAGGTGAAGGATAAGGATGGCAGAGATTGTAATCCCTACCAAACAACTGAGTGTACTAGATGAAAGTATGGATTTGCAAGATGCGCTAAAAGCCTTTGTTTATTCAGAAGATGATGTTTTACCTGTTTTAGATAAAACTCATCAAATATTTCGTGGAAATATTTACTTACTGGATTTATATAAGCATTTAGCAAAAGATCCAAATTCCACTACATCCATTACTCAATTTATTAAAAACACAAACAAATATATTACAAAAAAAGACTGCTTATTACAAACTCTTTTTCAGTTTGGGAATCTTCCTTATTTAGCAGTTCTAAATGAACAACATCATTTTATTGGTATTTTGCGTCATCATTCATTTATGAAATTGTTAGAAAAAATTTGGTCTTTTGACCATGCAAAATACGTACTAACTCTTGATTATGAAAATGTGGATCGAGCTATGTATCAATTATCAAAAGTAATTCATCGTCGTTGTGAAGTGTTGGGGTGTATGTCATTAACTAATGCATCCCCTGTTGGACATAAACAATTACTTTTATTATTAGGTCAGGAGACAACTGAAAAAAACTTACGAGAATGTTTACGTAAATTAGAAAAACGACATTTTAAAATCGATCATCTTTTGACTCTTCCCTAAGGAGAAAGGAGGTCTCTTATGTGGCTTTACTTATTAATTAATGAACAAGCAGGAAACGGAAATGGAAAACGTGTGGCACGTGAAGTAACTCAATATCTAGATGAACAAGATATTTCTTATGAGGCAATTTATACCGCTTATCCTTTTCATGAACGAATGTTAATTCATGAATTATTAGAAGAAAAAAAATTAGTCTCTTGGCCACAAGAAGAAGAAGGTAAACCTTTTCCTCTTTTGATTGTGATTGGTGGAGAAGGTACTTTACATGAAATTATTAATACGATTCAAGACCCGACAATTCCGATTGCTTATATTCCTGTAATTAAAAATGAATTTACAAAAAATTGTGGAATTACTACATCTCCCAAAAAACGAATTCAACAGATTTTAGCAACAAAAGAGCCAATGGCGATGCATACCTTATATTATCAAGAACAAGTTTCGCAAGCTTCTGGCATTTGCTTTTCTCATTTAGGAATTGGACTTTCAGCGGAAATTGAAAAAAATGTGCAAGAACGAAAAAGAAATCAATTATTTAAAATTCATCCTTTTTATTTTATGCCTAAATTTTATACCGTGATGAAAAATATCTCTTTTCATAATGGATTTCCTATTTGTTTAGAATATCAAGGAAGAAAATGGAATTTCCCTCATACTCTTTTTTGTTCTGTCACGAATCGAAAACATTTCTTTTCTATTGAAGAAGAAAACTTAGAAGAAAATACAAAAGTAGAATCAGAATTTATGATCATTGAAAAACGCTCTTGGTTACATCTAATTCGTATTGCTTTTTCTTTATGGCGTCATCGCCCACAAAATTCTCCTTTAATTTTTACAGGAGAAGGAAAACAGTTACGAATCATTTCGACAGTACCACAATATCTTCATTTTGATGGACAAATTTGGAATCCACAACCGATTGATCTGCGTTTAATGCCAAGCTATCAATACTTTTGGGAAACAAAAAACTCCAAAGAAAACTAACTTCCTTGGAGTTTTTTTTTATGCAACTAAAGGACGATGTAAAAAGAAACGTCGGCCATAAAGTAAGGCAATATAATAAACTAAAGCACTAAATAATAACGTCGGTGCTGCATATAAAACCATATATCCTACAAAGTCAATTTGGACAATTTGGAAGATACATTGCATAAAGTAACTACCATATAATACCCAAATCGTACATAGTAGAAAAATCATCATATACGCTGAAAGACTTGGGCGTACGTAATGAATCATATGATTTAATAAAAAGACCATCATTGGTAAACAAAAGGCAAAAATCCCTACATTTCCATAATAGTACAAGTCATATAAGACACCAAAAACAATCGTCCAAGTATACAAGTAAAAATGGGCTCCAAAACAAAAATAAGCCACAATAATTAATAGTAATAAAAATTGAACGCTACAAATATTTCGTGAATTAGAAAAAAATGAAAAGAGCATCGTCAGACGACCATCTAATAGGACAAATAAAATTCCTAAAATAGGGAAAAACCATTTAAATTTTGTATAACTTGGCTTAGGATTCATTTTCTGACTCACTTTCTGTTGCTAAACGTTTAATCACCGTAACTACACTGATATCGTACATTGATCCTGCAGGACGGACATACACTTCTTTATTTAGTCCATAACGGTCCTTTTTCACTTTTTGGACGGTACCGACAAATAATCCTTTTGGTGAACGTCCTCCTAACCCAGAAGTAATGACACGATCTCCTTCTTTGACATGACTATCGCTCGTCAACTGTTTGACAATATAAGCATTATCTTTTGAAGAATAAGAATCTAGTAATCCGTAAACTTCTGTTCCTTTATTTTGAATCATTACTGGATAATGACTGCTCTTATTATCAGAAGAAATCAATAATTGCACTTTACTTGTTGTACGATTGGCTTGAATGACACGACCAATTAAACCTTTTGATCCCATAACAGCCATTCCTTCTTTGACTCCCTGCTTCGTTCCACAATCCACGATTAAAATATTTTGCCAATTATCTGGAGAGCGATTAATAACACTTGCCGTCACAGTATCATAATTGGTTAAGGTTTCATTCATTTCTAATTGTGCACGCAACGCTTTGTTTTCATCTCGATAAGCTTCATTTTGTGCTTCTAAATTGGTATAATTATCAATTCGTTTTTTCAGTTGTTCATTTTCTTCCATCGTAGTAAAAACGGTATGCACAGAATCTACCATCGCATGAATTCCACGTAGCGGTGCTGAAATCACTCGGTCAACCATTGCCATTCCATCATCGACCATTGATTGATATTTACTTGATTTACCAGAACGTAAGCCAATCGTTGAGAAAATCACTAACGCAATCACTAACAAAGCAATAATAATCGTAATAATGATTTTTTTACTAATTTTGGCGTTTTTCACAGTTGGCCCTCCCTCCTTCTTTCGTCAATACTTCTTTCATTTTACCATTGAATAGCGAAAATTTCACTCTTCAAAATCAACCTTTACTTCCTCGTAATAAAAAAGAGAAAGGAAAATTTCCTCTCTCTTTACTTTTTTCATTTCTTTATTTTAATACTTTCGCTAAAAATTGTTTGGTTCGTTCCTCTTTTGGCGTATCAAAAATTTCACTTGGAGTTCCTTCTTCTACAATCACTCCTTCTGCCATAAAGACCACTCGATCGGCTACTTGACGTGCAAAGCCCATTTCATGAGTCACAATTACCATTGTCATTCCCTCTTTGGCTAACTGCTTCATCACATCTAAAACATCACCAACCATTTCTGGGTCTAATGCACTTGTTGGTTCATCAAATAAGATAACTTCTGGATTCATCGCTAGAGAGCGAGCAATGGCCACACGTTGTTTTTGTCCTCCAGATAGCTGATGTGGCATCGCTTCTTTTTTCTCAGATAGTCCTACTTGAGCGAGTAAGTCTTCCACTCTTGTATTGATGTCTTCTTTTGTCTTTAAAACACGTAACAATCGAGGAGCAAAAGCAATATTTTCTCCTACCGTCATATGCTCAAATAAATGGAAATGTTGAAAAACCATCCCTACTTTTTTGCGCAAATTATTTAATTTCTTATCCTCTGCTAATTGTTCTCCATCAATGCTCACTGTGCCTGAAGTTGGCTCTTCTAAATAATTTAAGCAACGTAAAAAAGTACTTTTTCCAGATCCTGAAGGTCCAATCAGTACAACGACTTCTCCTTGATGGATGGTTAAATCAATCCCTTTTAACACGTGATTTTTTTTATATTTTTTATGAATTTCTTTTGCTTGAATTTTTACTTCCATGTTATTTCACCTTCTTTTGTAGCCATTGACTGAGTAATGTTAATAAGGTAATAATCACCACATAAATAATCGCGACCATCATCCAAATTCTAAATCCTTCCATATTACGAGCAATAATCATTTTCCCCATTTGTGTTAATTCCAATAAACCAATTACTGATAAAATAGAAGTATCTTTTAACGTCATAATAAATTGGTTGACAAAAGAAGGAATCATTAATTTTAACCCTTGTGGTAAGACAATTTTCATCAAGGCTTGACCATAAGACAATCCTAAACTACGCGCTGCTTCCATTTGACCTTTATCTACTGCTTGAATTCCTCCTTTTACAAAAGCAGCGATGTAGGCTCCTTCATTTAAAGAAAGGGTAATGACTCCAGCAATCATTGCCGGAATCTTAAATCCTAATATTAGAGGAAAACCACTATAGATAAATAATGCTAAAACAATTACGGGTAACCCACGGAAGGTATAAATAAAAATTTCGGATAATCCATGACAAAGTTTATTTGGCATTACTCCTAATAAACCAATCAAAATTCCAACAACCGTCGCTCCTAAAATCCCTAAAACACTAAGTAATAAGGTTAATTTTAATCCTTTCATTAAAAGAGGAGCATTCTCTTTAAAAAGAGTAAAGAATGGTTTTTCTGTACTCTTATTTTTTTCTGCAACCTCATTGGATAAATAATGACTTAAGATTCGATCATATTCCCCATTTTTCTTAATTTTAGCTAGTCCGCGGTTAAACGCAGCTAACAATTCTCCATTTGTTCCTTTTTTTACTGCAAAGCCATAATATCCTGTTTTGGCAGCTTTGGTTTGTACTTGAAGTTTCACTCCTGTTTTAATAGAATAGCGAGCGATGGGTTCTTCTTCAAAACAAGCTACTGCATTTCCTGTTAACACATCGTTAAAGACATTGTTTGTCTCATCAAAAGTTACTAACTTCCATTGATATTTTTTTTGTAGTTCTTGAGCATACGCTGCCGCAGCTGTTCCTGTTTTAATCGCTATTTTTTGTCCACGAGTAGAAGCAAGTGAGGTATAACGACTCCCTGGTTTGGATATCATTACTACTCCTGACTTGAAGTAAGGATTAGAAAAATTAAAGTGTTGCTTTCTTTCTTCTGTAATCATCATTCCAGCCATAATTCCGTTGATTTGTCCTGCTTCTGCTGCTTGAACAGCACCATTAAAACCAATTGTATCGAGCTGTAATTTTAAATGTTCTTCTTTGGCAATCGCTTTTAAAATATCAACATCGATTCCTTCTAGTTTTCCTTTATCATTGGTAAATTCAAAGGGGGCATAAGTAACATCCATCCCAATTTTGTACTCCTTTTCTGCCGCGTTTACAGACCAAGAGAAAAATAAACCTAGAAGCATCAATAATAATATTGTTATTCGTTTTTTCATTTTTCTAATCCTCCTTTTGATTATTGTTTACCATTGTATCTTACTACCTTATAAAAAAACAATTAAAACAATAAAAAATTCTTAAAATAAAGAGGATAATGTTTGCTTTTTGAACAAAAACTCTTTTAGAATCAAGAGTTTTTCTCCTTTTTATTTCTTAAGATTTTGTTAAAAAAAGATAGATTCAATAATAAAAAAGCAATTTTAACAAAAAAAAAGCAGGATTTCTCCTGCTTTTTTGATTTATTCATTTTCTAAGACTTTGTGAGAAACATTGATACGACCTTTATCATCAATTTCTGTTACTTTTACTTTAATCGTATCTCCTAGTTTTAAAACATCTTCTACATTGTTAATGCGTTCTTTAGAAATTTGAGAAATATGTAATAATGCATCTTTATCGCCAAATAAATTCACAAATGCGCCATATTTTTCAATACGAACCACTTTGGCATCATAGACTTGTCCTACTTCTGCTTCACGGACAATGTCATCAATCATTGCACAAGCACGATCAATCATTGCCTCATCTTCAGAAAAGACGCTAACTTGTCCATCTTGTTCAATATCAATTTTCACGCCGGTAGCTTCAATAATAGAATTGATGGTGTCGCCACCTTTACCGATAACTTCTTTGATTTTTTCTGGTTTAATCATGAAAGTCTTAATTTTTGGTGCATATTGACTTAAGTGTTTTCTTGGTTCTTTAATCGCTTGATGTAAAACATCTAAGATTTGGAAACGAGCTAATTTTGCTTGGGCTAATGCTTCTTCTAAAATTTCTTTCGTAATTCCTTTAATCTTAATGTCCATCTGTAAGGCTGTAATTCCTTCAGCGGTTCCTGCCACTTTAAAGTCCATATCTCCTAAGTGGTCTTCTAATCCTTGGATATCAGTTAACACTGTGTAATTTCCAGTAGTTTCATCCATAATTAAGCCCATCGCAATTCCTGCTACTGGTGCTTTGATTGGTACCCCTGCAGCCATTAAAGATAAGGTTCCAGCACAGATACTTGCTTGTGAACTAGAACCGTTAGATTCTAGTACTTCAGCGACTGTACGAATCGCATAAGGGAAATCTTTTTCACTTGGAATCACATGTTTTAAAGCACGTTCTCCTAGAGCACCATGTCCAATTTCACGACGTCCTGGGCTACCTGCACGACCGGTAGAACCGACAGAGAATTGTGGGAAATTGTAATGATGGATAAAGCGTTTGCTTTCTTCTGCTCCTAATCCATCAATCACTTGTGCTTCTGATAATGGTGCTAAAGTTGTGACAGATAAGGCTTGTGTTTGTCCACGCGTGAATAAACCAGATCCATGAGCACGTGGTAATAAATCTACTTCTGCTGCTAAAGGACGGATTTCATCAATTTTACGGCCATCGGGACGAACTTTTTCTTCTGTAATTAAACGACGTACTTCTACTTTTTCAATCGCATCGACGATTTGATTGACTTCTTTCATATACGCTTCGGATTCTTTACTTGTCATTTCAACTGTGTTTGCTTCATAAACTTCATTAACACGTTGACGTAAAGCATCGACTTTTTCGCCGCGTTCTTGTTTATCTTTGGTTTGAATCGCTGCCAACATTTCTTCTTTGTAACGGTCCATAATTTCTGCTTCTAGTTCTGGGTCAACAGAAGCTAAAGTTACTTCCATTTTTTCTTTTCCAATTGCTTTTTGAATTTCTAATTGGAAGTCACATAAAGTTTTAATTGCTTCATGACCAAATAATAAGGCTTCTAACATTTCTTCTTCTGAAACTTCACAAGCATCACTTTCTACCATGTTGATTGCTTCTTTAGTTCCAGCTACGCTTAAGTGAATATCACTTTGTTCCCATTCTTCAACCGTTGGATTGATTATTAATTTTCCATCCACACGACCTACATTCACTCCAGCAATTGGTCCGCCAAATGGAATATCAGAAATACATAACGCTAAAGAAGAACCTAACATCGCTGTCATTTCTGGTGTGTTATCTGGATCAACACTTAAGACGACATTCGTGATTTGAACTTCATTTCGATATCCTTCTTCAAACATTGGACGAATTGGACGGTCAATTAAACGAGCGGTTAAGGTTGCATGTTCACTTGGACGTCCTTCACGTTTAATAAAACCACCAGGGATTTTTCCTGCCGCATACATTTTCTCTTCATAATTGACAGTTAGTGGGAAGAAATCACCATCAATGGCTTCTTTTGTTCCTACTGCAGCAGAAAGTACCACAGTATCGCCAAAGCGAACAAGAACTGCTCCATTCGCTTGTTGTGCTAGCTGTCCTGCTTCCACGATTAATGAGCGGCCAGCAAAAGTTGTTTCAAATACTTGTTTTTCCATCGTTTTTCTCCTTTTTTCTCACTGGTGCTACTAGACAAAAGACAAAAAGCCCACTTTCTTTCTCTCGTTTGTTTAGTAGAATTCCCAGTGATTGATTTTTAATACAACAAAGGAGGCCAGGATATCCTAGCCTCACTAAGTAGACGATTAGCGACGTAGTCCTAAACGTTTGATTAATTCACGGTAACGTTGTACATCTGTTTTACGTAAGTAAGCTAATAAGTTACGACGATGTCCAACTTTTTTCATTAAACCACGGTATGAATGGTGGTCTTTTTTATGTGCACGTGCGTGCTCATTTAAATGATTGATTTCTTCTGTTAATACTGCGATTTGCACTTCTGGAGAACCAGTATCTCCTTCATGACGTGCGTATTCTTTCATAATTTCGTTTTTACGTTCTTTTGAAATTGCCATAATTTCTTCACCTCTTCTTTTTATTTACACCTCAAACTGAGTTGACCGCCGGTGATGCGCGTCCACCAAGTAAGAGGAATACATCTCATACTTTACATGATTATGGCATTTTTTGCAAGAAAAAGAAAAAACTATGCTATAATATTTTTAAATGTAATAAGAAAGGGAGGTTTTCTTATGTTAACAATGAAAGATATCATTCGTGAAGGACATCCTACACTACGTAAAGTAGCCAAAGAAGTCGACACTCCTTTATCAGAAGAAGATAAAGCACTAGGTCAAGAAATGATGGAATTTTTAAAAAATAGCCAAGATCCAGAAATGGCCGAAAAATATGAATTACGTAGCGGTGTTGGACTAGCTGCTCCTCAAATCAATGAACAAAAACGCATTATCGCCGTTTTAATCCCTGCGATTGATGAAAATGGAGAAGAATTCATCTTATTTGAAGATGTCATGTACAATCCTCGTATTATTAGTCATTCCGTACAAAAAGCAGCACTAGCGGATGGAGAAGGTTGTTTATCGATTGACCGTCCAATTGAAGGATTAGTTCCTCGTCACGAACGTATTACTGTAGAATGGACAGACGCTGAAGGAAATAAAAAACAACAACGCTTCCGTGATTACGAAGCAATTGTTATTCAACATGAAATCGATCACTTAAACGGTAAATTATTCTTTGACCGTATCGACCCATTACAACCTTACGCTGCCCGTGATTTCAAACTTTTATAAGAGAATATAAAAAAGGAAGTTCTTTAACGAACTTCCTTTTTATTTTGCCATGCTTTGCTGTAGTAGTAAGAATTAATCTTATAATTTGGTTCTTGATACGTTGATTCTAAGAATGGACGGATATAACGGTCACAATATAACCAACCGCGCCATCCAATGTGAATTGTATCTGTCATAAAGTAATCCGTATCTACATTCAGTAAATTCACGACATTATTAAAGCCTTGACTCTTTAATTGATGCATAATTTTTTTCGAAAATTGATCAATCATTGGTTTAGATAAGTCAGTATATTTTGCCCATAATGGGTTGATTGGTGGAATAATAAATAGAACATCTGTTTTTTCTTTGGCAAACTGATTTAATACTAACTCAAAATCAGCGTATTCTGGTGAAGTAACATAAGAGATGTTCTTATCTTTTCCTTTAAAGCTTTTAATAATATGACGTAGACGTTTATTATAAAAATTATTGGCAATTTGCAGTTGGTTACCATTCGTATTCTTTTTACCAATAGAGAAAGCTAAACGATCTAAGTCAGCATAATTATAGGTAGCTGGCAATTGTTTTTCATATTTTCTTATGCGTTGTAAATTTTTATCGGTAATTCCTGCTTCACCAAATAACCGATCTTCACGTAATAAGAATTTATAATTTCTTTGAATTGTTCTACGTTGAGCATTAGAAAATGGAACATCCATACAAATTTGTTGCAAGTATTTCATGATTCTTGGATTATCACGAATAATCGTAAAATGTTGTAAGCGTTTCGCAAAGACACGATCTTCTTTAGAAAAACTCTCTTTTTTTCTAATGTTATTCAACCAATTGTATAATTGAACTCCTGAATACCAATGATCAAAATATTGTTGTTTTACCCCTTTTGGTACAAACCATTGTGGAGAAATAATGAAAACGGCTTTTTTCTGTCGTAAATCTTTCCCCATTGATTGAATAATCATAAATTGCTTCAATGATTGTGTTCCTGCTGCTCCTAATAAGAAAGGTGTATATGGACGATGATATTTCGCTGCTAATACACTAGGATGGAACGGGTCAAAACGATTTAATTCAGAAGAACCAAAGAAAGGCACATATTTCTTTTCGGCAACGGCTTCATTTTTAATATATTCTCCTGAAATCACGTTCATATTCAAAGATTGACTTGCTTTTTCTAACGTATATGGACTATTTTTTTGCGGTAACATAAAACAGCCAACACAAAGTAAACAAGCGGCAACAATTGGACCAAATACCATGAAAAATTTCTTCTTCATGAGTTCTATCCTTTATATTCGTTTAGGCGAGCGATGATTTTATTTGGTGTATCCCAATCTTCGCGTTGTACTTCAGAAATAGGAACCTCAATTCCTAAAGTTCCATCTACATCTACTAAAAATTGAACCATACCTAATGAATCCATTAATCCTTCATCAAATAAGTTCATATCTAAATCTTCTTTTACTTCATCTGTTCCTGTTGCTTCTGCTAATAAGTCTAAAATTTGTTCGTTCATAATAATTATCCCCTTTTCTTTCAATTCATTTCATTTTTTAATTCTAACATTTTTCAAAGTGATTTTCACGCTTCATCTTTTATCTTACCAATGTAAAAATGTGTTTAAAAAGCCAGAGAAGATTAATAATCCAGCGGCTACCACATTAAAGGTTAGGAAAACAGAGAAGCAATGCGTAAACTTATTGCTTGGTAATTGTTTACGATGTTTTCTCTTGAATCGTAGCCATGCATCGTTAATACAAATCGCACAAGCCATGTAAAGTCCATAAGCAATATAGTACCATGTTAAACCATGCCATAATCCCATGATTAAGAATAAAGCAAAGTAGCCAACATTCGAAGCGACGATACGACTCTTAAATACTTTTTTCTTCAATAAGGTAAACATTAAACGCATATAGATAAAGTCACGGAACCAGAAAGATAATGACATGTGCCAACGATTCCAGAATTCTTTAATGTTCCAACTTAAGAATGGTTTGTTGAAGTTGATTGGTACATCATACCCCATTAAGTAGCTCATTCCGACCGCAAAACGGCTATATCCTGCAAAGTCAAAGAATAAGTCCAAGGTATAAACATAAGCATAACCAACTAAGCAAACAATACGAACTAAACCAGCATTGTCATGAGCAGCTTCACCAATAAATGGTAAGGCTAAAGAACCTAAGAAGTATGCTAAAATAAATTTGTATAAACAACCAATAAATAAGTTGTAAACCCCTTTTTCAATTAAATTAGAATATTCTTCACGAGTTGGTGGATTCAAATAGTCTTTTTCAAAACGACGATAGCGGTCAATCGGACCAGAAGAAATCGTTGGGAAGAAGACTAAGAATTGAACAAAACGCCAAGGATGATATTCTTTAATCGCTCCATCGCGCATTTCCATAATCATTTGGACTGAACGGAATGTCAAATATGAAATTCCTAAAAAACTAAAGATGGATGGATGATGATCAACAAATGGCACAATCTTATCAAAAATTAATGGTAGAATGGCCAAGAACACCGCTCCATAAAAGACCCAACTATTGTTTTTCTTTTGGCGATACGAGAAGTATGCCCCAATTAAAATAGTTTCAAAAATCACATAGCAGATTAACGCAACTCCTTGTTGGATTTTTCCACCAGAAAAGCTAATAGCTAAAAAGATGACTGAAACTAAAATTTGATACCAATTCATGCGATCTTGTTTGTAGTAAATAGAAAGCATCGTTGGAATCAAGGCTAAGGCTAAAATTAAAACATAAGTTGGATTTTCGTAAGGAATCATCCCTAAACTCATGTATTATTCACCTCATTTATTAACCCTTTACGGTCGATTTTCCCATTCTGTGTTAACGGTAATTGATCTACATAAACAAAACGTTGTGGAATCATATATTCCATTACTGTTTCTTGCATTTCTTCTTTAATTGCCTTTGTTAATTGGAATGGTTTTTCAAATGGATTGTTTTCTACAATCACATAAGCCACTAATTGTTGTACTTTGTGATCTTTGTATTTTGGTACTACTACTGCTTGTTTCACATAAGAAACTTCATTTAAGTGATGGTCAATATCTTCTAATTCCATACGATAACCATGTAATTTTACTTGAAAGTCCATGCGTCCGTCATAACGTAATAACCCATCAGCTTCCATATGACCAGCATCCCCTGTACGGTAAGCAGGTTGACCTTCATAAGTAAAGAAAACTTCTTCTGTTTTTTCTTTATTGTTCATATATCCCTTAGAAACACTTGGTCCAGCAATTACGATTTCTCCTACTTCGCCGGCAGCGACTGGAGTATTTTCATCTAAAATATACACATGTGTATCTTCTTTCACATATCCAATCGGCAAACGATCCGAAGCATCAATCACTTCTTGGGTAATTTCAATTTGCGAAATCGCTACGGTAGTTTCTGTTGGTCCATAAGTATTAAAAATATGTGCTTGTGGGAAACGATCCACTAATTTTTGTGCAGTTGCTTTTGGTAACTCTTCTCCACAGAATAAGAAATGAGTTAACGTTGGTAACGTTTCACCATTAAAGTTTGGATCCATTAAACAAATATCCATAAAGGAAGGAGTAGAAACCCAAACATTAACTTCTAATTTTGGTAACACTTCAAATAGTGTTTTGAAATCATTGATGACTTCTTTTGTTAATGGTGCTAAAGAACCGCCAGAAAGTAAAGCTGGATAAACACTCATTACAGATAAGTCAAAAGAATAAGGTGCTTGAGATAAGAAACGTTTTCCTTCTCCAATCGCAAAGTCTTCAGATAATTCCCAGTTGACAAAGCTAACTAAATTATCATGGCTAATTTGTACTCCTTTTGGTACACCAGTTGTTCCAGAAGTAAAGATAATATAGTAAGTGTCGTCTCCTTCAACAGGATGACTGATAGTGTAATCTGCTGTAGGAATTTCTTTATAAAGAAGAGTTGGAATTTCTCCTAACTGTTCTAATTCTTCTTTTGGTAATGCTTCTTCTGTAAAAATAATTGCAGCTGGATGTGCAACGCTACAAATCAATTGGAAGCGTTCAAACGGAGTGCTTTTTTCAATTGGAATATAAGCACGTCCAGCTTTTGTACAACCAACAAAGCTAGCAATCATTTCAAATTCTTGCCCACCATAGACAACAATTGGTCCTTCTGCAATATGAGCATCAATGTAGGCAGCTACATGATTTGATTTTTCTTGTAAATCAGCATAAGTGTAATGATGATTTACATCTTGAAACACCACTTGATTGGGTTGCTCTTGCGCAATTTTTTCTAATGAATTTATAATATGCGTAACTTTCTCCATCTTTCTCCTCCCCTAAAATTCATTATATATAAAACTACCACCACTAATATTTTTGTAATGATATAAATAAATTAGCGTCATAATTATCAAAAAATACAAAATCGTACGACCAACAAACTTTAAGCCATACACCACATTGGCATGATTATCTCTCCATGCAATCCATTTTTCTTTCATTTCTTTTGGCCTCTATTTCTTTCTTAATATGAATAATTAACATTATAGCATATTTCTTTTATATGTCTCTAACTTTAACTGATTATTAAGTTTTCTTTAACACCTTCCTTAGAAGGAAAATTTCTTCTCTTTTCAACCTATGTTATAATAGTACGAATTGATTTTTATAGGAGGATTGAAATGACTGAACATCCAATTCGTTATCGTTTAATTAAGAAAGAAAAATATACTGGAGCACGTTTAGGTGAGTTAATTACTCCTCATGGTACTTTCCCTACTCCAATGTTTATGCCCGTAGGAACATTAGCAACAGTTAAAACTATGTCCCCAGAAGAATTAAAAGAGATGGGCGCAGGAGTCATTTTAAGTAATACCTACCACTTATGGCTTCGTCCTGGAGATGAAATCGTTAAAGAAGCAGGCGGTCTTCATTCTTTCATGAATTGGGATCAACCGATTTTAACAGATTCTGGTGGTTTCCAAGTTTGGTCGTTAAGTGATATGCGTCAGATTGAAGAAGAAGGCGTTCATTTCCGCAATCACTTAAATGGAGAAAAATTATTCTTATCTCCAGAAAAAGCGATTCAAATTCAAAATAACTTAGGTTCAGATATTATGATGAGTTTTGATGAATGTCCCCCATTCTATGAAAGTTATGATTACGTGAAAAAATCGATTGAACGTACTTCTCGTTGGGCAGAACGTGGATTAAAAGCTAATCAAAATCCAGATCGCCAAGGATTATTTGGAATTGTGCAAGGGGCAGGATTTGAAGATTTACGTCGTCAAAGCGCTCATGATTTAGTCAACATGGACTTTGCTGGATATTCCATTGGTGGACTTTCTGTAGGTGAATCTAAACAAGAAATGAATGAAGTGTTAGAATATACAACTCCATTATTGCCAGAAAATAAACCTCGTTACTTAATGGGTGTTGGAACGGCAGATTCTTTAATCGATGGGGTAATCCGTGGTGTAGATATGTTTGACTGTGTACTACCAACTCGTATTGCTCGTAATGGTACTTGTATGACACACAATGGTCGTTTAGTTGTTAAAAATGCGAAATACGCTCGTGATTTCCGTCCGATTGATGAACATTGTAACTGTCATGTTTGTCGTAACTATTCTCGTGCGTATATTCGTCACCTAATTAAATGTAATGAGTCCTTTGGCATGCGCTTAACAAGCTACCATAACTTATACTTCTTATTAGATGTAATGCGTGATATTCGTCAAGCAATTATGGATGATAACTTATTAGAATTCCGTGAAGCTTTCTTTGAACAATACGGCTTTAACGCAGAAAATCCGAAAAATTTCTAGACTTTTATGGCTTTTCATGTGAATTTTTCTTCCCTATGCTATAATAGAACTGTTGACTATTTATAGGAGGAAAAACTATGTTCACATTAGCAAATGATATGGCTAGTATGCTTATGAGTTTCTTGCCAATGATTGTTATCTTTGGGGTTATGCTATTCTTTATGAATCGCTCTCAAAAGAAACAACAACAGCAACGTCAAAACTTTTTAGATAGTATTCATGCTGGAGATAAAGTAACTACAATTGGTGGACTACACGGTATAATCCATGAAGTGAATCATGAAACAAAAATCGTGACGATTGATTGTGATGGCGTATACTTAGACTTTGATCTAGGCGCAATCAAAAATGTCGTTGGCGTAGAAGCAAAAAAATAATAAAATAAAAAAAGTGTAGCTTTGCTACACTTTTCTTTTCTTTGAGGGAAACCATGAATATTCAAACCAAACAAAAACAATGGGCCGAAGAAGGATATCCTAATATTACAGAAGAAGAAATCCAATCCTATTTAGATTTTTATCTACCCAAAATGAAAGGCCCTTTTGCCAAACAACGCTTATTGCGCAAGCTAACTGTCAATCAACTCTTTGATTTTTTACAATTAAAAGTCGAAACCACTTCACAACAGCAGTTTGATTGGCATCATATTGATGATCTATTTTAAAAGGTCGTACGCTTCTTCGTACGACCTCTTATTTTTGATGATAAGCTTGATAAACGTCTTGTTTTTTTACTCCGTATTGTTTCGCGACTTGTTTAATCGCTACTTTACTCGAAATTTGTTCCTCTGCCATTTTTTTCTCAACTTCTTGTTTCCAATCTACTTCTTCTAAAGAAATCATTTCTACTTCTTTTTGATAACCTTCAAAAAGCAAACAGCATTCCCCTTTGATTTCATTCTCTTGTGTATAAGCTAATAATTCTTGGACAGTACCACGAGTATATTCCTCATAGCGTTTTGTTAATTCTCGACATAAAACACAGCGGCGTTGTCCTCCCCAAACTTTTTCAACTAGGGCAAATGTACTCGCTAAACGTTTTGGTGATTCGTAAAAAATCAACGTACTTTCAATTGGTTTTAGTACTTCTAGTGTCTGTATAGCTTCTCCTTGTTTTCTTGGTAAAAAGCCATAAAATAAAAAAGGTTGAGCGGTTAGGCCAGAAGCGATTAAAGCCGTAATTCCAGCACTTGCTCCAGGAAGAGCAATCACTGGAATTCCTCTTTCAATACAAGCTTCTACTAGTTCATGCCCCGGATCACTAATCGAAGGCATCCCTGCATCACTAACTTGAGCCATGTTCGCTCCTTCTTCTAAACGCGCAATGAGTTGAGGAATTCTTTCTTTATAGTTATGTTCATGTAAACTGATTTGTGGTGTTGTAATCGAGAAGTGATTTAATAGCTTTTGTGTATGACGTGTGTCTTCACTAGCGATAATATCTACTTCTTCTAATGTTCGTACGCCACGGAATGTCATATCTTCTAAATTCCCAATCGGAGTAGGAACTAAATAAAGATTTCCACTTTCTTTTTGAAAACTTTTTTGTTGTTGCATTTTTCCCCTCCTAAGAATCACGATATAAAATTTCTAAACAAAACATACATTCTCCTTCTCGTTTTGCTCCATAACTTGAAGGACAAATATGAAATCCATCTTCATAGAGATGGTTTAAATTTTCTTGTACTTGAGAACGAGTAGAGGCATCTTCTTCTTTTTGTACAGTTGGTACTTGCATTTTTTCTAGTTCTTGCAAACGTTCGCGAACATATTTATTTTCTAACTCTAAATTGTTCACGACTGAAGTTAACATTTCTTTCATTGCTTGCACCTGTAAAAGTGCATCTTGCAACTGTACCTCTACCGTTTCCAAACTTTGATATAGTTCTTGTTTATCCATGTTCTTTCTCTTCCCAATCTTTTTGTTCTACTTCATTTCCTGGATAATCCAAAGGAACTGCTTTATCCAATAAACGAACTTGGACAATTTCTTGTAAAATATTTAGTCCTACCACCCAACCTGGTCCATCTGGGGTGATCACTTTTTTCCCAATATCTGGCAATTGACGTTTTGCTTCTTCATAAACGTCATCTTCGTATTGTAAACAGCACATTAAACGGCCACAAACTCCAGAGATTTTTGTTGGATTTAAAGATAAATGTTGATCTTTTGCCATTTTAATAGAAACAGGCATAAAATCTCCCAAAAATTGATGGCAACAAAGAGGACGGCCACAAGGTCCAAGTCCTCCCAACAATTTTGCTTCATCGCGGACACCTACTTGACGTAATTCAATCCGAGTTTTAAAAATGGAGGCTAAATCTTTCACCAATTCACGAAAATCAATTCGTCCATCGGCTGTAAAATAAAATAGCATTTTTGTGCGTTCAAAACTATATTGAATTTCAATCAACTTCATCTCTAACCCATGAACTTCAATTCTTCTTTTCGTAATCTCCATCGCTTGTCTTGCATCTTCTTGGTTTTGTTTCATTTTTGCGATATCACTTTGGGTTGCTACTCTTTTAATTTGTGGTAGTTCTTCTTCTGATTCTTCTTCTTTTATCAGTACAACTTCACCAAATTGATCACATTTTTGAACTGGGGCAATTACATAATCTCCAACTTGGATTTCCTTTGGCTTTTCATAATAATAAATCAACCCTGCTTCTGTAAATCGAACGCCAATTTTGGCCATTTTCTTCCCCCCTAGCTATCCATTCGTACTGCAATATATTCTAAAATATGTTGAAAATTCACATTTTGTTCGAGTTGTTCTTTGGCTTGGAAAAGAAGTGGGAAAAAGGCAAAAAACTCCGCTTCTTTTGCTAACCATAATAAACGGTCTAATAATTGTTCTTGCACTTTTCTTTGCTCTAAATTTTTTGAACGAGCACTGACAAAAGGCATAATCTTCATTTGAACGTAAGGAAAAGCCATCCTATCTCCTTGTTGTAGCAAATGAATCCATTCTTCTAAAATTGCTTTTTGTTCGGATTCTTCTTTTGGAAAATAAATTTCTTCTTCTGTTTCTATTTCTGCTTTAGAAAAATAAAATACTTGGACACGAGAAAGAATCGTTGGTAAAATTGCTTCTTTTCTTTGTGCTAAGAAAAGAAATAGACAATCTCCCACCGGTTCTTCAATCATTTTTAAAAGAAGATTACTAGCAGCCTCATGAAAACGATCGGCTTCTAAAAAGATAAAAACTTGACGCTTACTTTCTAGACCACTGCGACTCATTTCTTCATAAAACGCCTGAACTTCTTCCCGTTTTACCACTTTTCCTTCTGGACGTAAAACATGGACATCGGGATGATATCCTTTTTCGATTCGTTCTTGCTCTTCTTTTGTCACTTCTTTAGGATACAAAAACTGACCGGCTAGCCACTGAGCAGTAGCAAAACGCCCGCTTCCTTTTTCTCCTAAAAATAAATAGGCATGGCGTAACTGTTGTTTTTCTAATGCACATTGTAGTTGTGCTTGAATTTCTTGTTGTTTCACGTTCGTTCATCTCTCTTAATAATTGCGGAAAATTGAAGGGAAACGTTCACGAATAATGTGGTAGCATTCTGTAACAACTTGTTCAAAAGGTTGCTTGGCATCCACTTTTACAATACGGTCTCCTTCTTTTTGTAACAATTCAATATATCCATGACGTACCCGTTGATGGAACTCAATGCCCTCTGATTCCAAACGATCATTGCCATTTGCAACTTTTCCTGCTCGTTTCAGACCCGTTTCAGCATCAATATCTAAATATAATGTCAAATCAGGTTTTAAGCCTTCTGTAACAAATTCATTTAATTGTGCCACTTCTTCCATTCCAATACGACGTCCTTTGCCTTGGTAGGCAAGTGAGCTATCCACAAAACGGTCATTAATGACTAATTTTCCAGCATGTAGAGCTGGATTAATTTTTTCTACTAAATGTTGACGACGAGCTGCCGCAAATAATAAAGCTTCTGTGCGTTCGTCCATCATTACGTTTTTATTATCTAAAATCAACTGACGAATTTCTTCTGCGATAGGAATTCCCCCAGGTTCTCTTGTTTCTACGATATCAATCATCACTTGATCACGTAGAATTGCGACAATCTCTTCCATAACTGAAGTTTTGCCTGCGCCATCTGGTCCCTCAAAGGTAATAAAAATACCGTTCATGATGACCCTCCTTGTTTTCTATTGTCTTCATTTTATCAATTTATTGCATACTTGTGAACTGTTCTCCCTTATTTTATCATGAGGTTCCATTACACATTCTTTTTATTTTACACAAAAAGAAAGTGGAGAAATTCTCCACTTTACAATTCGGTTCTTCCCTCAATCGCTTTAAAAAGCGTCATCTCGTCAGCATATTCAATATCACTACCCACAGATAAACCACACGCAATTCGTGTCACTTTTACTCCGATTGGTTTTAACAAACGAGCAATATACATGGCGGTGGTTTCTCCTTCCACATTGGCATTCGTAGCAATAATTACTTCTTTAATTTCGGGATGCTTTTGGAGACGCTCTAATAAGCTCATTAAGTTGATGTCTTCAATCGCTGTTCCTGCACTAGGAGATAAAACACCATTTAATACATGATATAAACCATGGTATTCTTGCATTTTTTCCATACTCATCACATCGCGTACATCTTCAACCACAATAATCGTTGAAGGGTCACGGCTTTTATCGCGACAAATACTACAAAGGTCCATGTCTGTTAAATTACCACAATTTGGACAGTGATGTAATTTACGCTTTACTTCTAATAAATTTTTAGAAAAAGCACTCACATCTTGGTCTTCCATTTGTAATACATAAAAAGCGTAACGAGTAGCGGTTTTTTCTCCAACTCCAGGCAATTTCATAAAGCTATCAATCAATTTAGCAATCGGTGCTGGATATTGCATCCTTTCATTCCTCTTTTCTTAACTTAAAATGGTAAGCTCATTCCTTGAGTGAAGCGTCCCATTGTTTGTTCTGTTTTTGTATCGATTTGTTTCATCGCATCATTTAAAGTTGTAATTAATAAGTCTTGTAACATATCTGGATCTTCTGGGTCGATCACTTCTGGTTTGATTTCGATATTTTTAATAGTACGATTTCCTAATACTTCTACTACGACTAAGTCACTTGCAGATTTTGCTGTGAAAACCGTTTGTTGTAAACGTTCCTGTTCTTGAGTCATTTCTTTTTGCATCTTTTGTACTTGACGCATCATTGCTTGCATATTCATATGTTTTTCTCCTATTCTTTGGTTACTTTTACATTTTCAGCTCCGAATAAAGCAACGGCTTGTTGCATATATTCTGGATTTTGTTGAGTTTGTTTTTTTAAACGTTGTTGATTTTCTTGAAAAAAGCGTTGACGAAGTTCTCGCCATTGACTTTGTTCAATACATTGATATTCTTTTTGGTCTCTTCCTAATTGTTCACTAGCTGTAGTTAACAAATATTGTTGCAAGGCAACATCTTGTTGAATCGCTTTGGCAATATCTGGATGTTCTACTGAGATGACAAAGGCATCTTCACTTGCTGCGGCAATTTGTGTTCCTCGCAATAAACCTAAATACACTTTATTTTGATTTTGTAAGTTTGGCCATAATGCTTGCCACTCATCAAAATAATTACGTTTTGCCTGTTGCATAATCGCTAAAATAGCTGGTTCATCAGGAGTGAATGGTTCAATCGTTAAGGTTTCTTCTTTTTTCTCTTCGTTTCCTTTTTGTTGTTGAATTTGCCATTCTAAAGACGCTACTTTTTGTTGTAAACGTTGAATTTCTTGTTGTAATGCCTCTTTCCACGCTTCATCCTCTTCTTTTTTCTGAACCGTAGGAGTCACTTCTACAGAAGGAGTGGCGACAACCTGTGCTTCTTTTCCTTGAGTCATTGGATGACAAAGGCGAACCGTCATCACTTCTAAATATAATTCTTGATGACCATTTAGTCGCATATTTTCTTTTGTTTTTGCAATTTCTTGTAAGGCAAAGGTTAAAAAGTCATCATTACTATATTGAGCTAATTGCGTAAAAGTCGCATTCGGTTGATATTCTTTTTGATACCAAGTCGTATCTGCTCGATATAAGAATAGATTTTTCACTTCTTCCAATAAATCATCTAAGAAGCGTCCTCCTTCTTTTCCACTGGCCAATAAATCTTTTAAAATTTGGAGTGCTTTTCCTGTATTTTGTAACAAACACTCATTAATATAAAGATCTAATTCTTCGGTAGAAAACGTTCCTGTGACGCGTTCTACGGCATCAAGGGTCAACGTTCCTTCTGTAGTGGCTAACGATTGATCCAGTAAACTTAAGGCATCACGCATTCCACCTTCTGCTAGTTGGGCAATTTTTTGAATCGCTGAATCTTCATATTCTACGCCTTCTTTTTGTAAAATCACCCCTAAGTGTTTAGCAATAGCTTCAGTAGAGATACGTTTAAATTCAAAACGCTGCGTACGAGAAATAATCGTCGCTGGAATTTTATGCACTTCGGTTGTCGCTAAAATGAAGATGACATTAGAACTTGGCTCTTCTAACGTTTTTAGTAACGCATTGAAGGCTCCTTTAGATAACATATGTACTTCATCGATAATATAGACTTTATATTTTCCTTGGGTTGGTGCATATTTTGATTTTTCACAAAGAGAACGAATTTCATCCACTCCGTTGTTACTTGCGGCATCTAGCTCAATGACATCAGAAAAACGTCCTTCTGTAATCGCTTGGCAATTTTCACATTGATTACAAGGTTCCCCATCGTGTGGATTTAGACAGTTTACTGCCTTAGCTAAAATTTTGGCAACACTTGTTTTCCCTGTACCTCGTGGGCCAGAAAAAAGATAAGCGTGAGAAATATGCTCTTGCTTCACTGCTTGTTGGAGCGTTTTTGTAATTCCTTCTTGGCCAACAACATCCGCAAAAGTTTGCGAACGGTAGACACGATATAATGCTTGATAAGCCATAGGAACCTCCTTTCTATTTTACAATGAGTTAATCTTCTTTCCACAATCCTTTGAATAATCCATAAGCAAATTGTTCGGCATCAAATGGAGATAAATCAGTAATTTTTTCTCCTAAACCGACTAATTTCACTGGAATTTTTAATTCATTACGAATCGCTAACACAATTCCACCTTTGGCTGTACCATCTAGTTTTGTCAACACTAAGCCTGTTAATTCTGTCGCTTCATTAAACTGTTTAGCCTGACTTAAGGCATTTTGTCCTGTTGTTGCATCTAGAACTAATAGCACTTCTTGCGGTGCTTCTGGTAATTCGCGTTGAATGATACGTTTCATTTTCGCTAACTCATTCATCAAGTTCACTTTATTTTGTAAACGTCCTGCGGTATCAACTAATAAGACATCATAATTTTCTGCCTTCGCTTTTTCTACAGCGTCAAATACTACCGCTGAAGGATCGCCACCTTCTTGACCGGCAACCACTTCTACACCCGCACGTTCTCCCCATACTTCTAATTGGTGAATCGCACCAGCACGGAAAGTATCTGCAGCGGCTAATAAGACTTTTTTGCCTTCAGATTTCATTTGATGAGCTAATTTTCCGATTGTTGTTGTTTTTCCTGCTCCATTAACTCCAACAAATAAGAAAATCGTTGGTCCTTCTGGCGCAAAATGAAGACGACTATCTAATCCACTGCCATTGGCTTCATAAAGGTCGACCATTTTTTCAATGATGACATTTTGCACCTGCGCTGGTTTTTTCGCATTTTGCAATTTCACTTCATCGCGCAATGTATCAGTCAATTGTAGTGCAGTTTGGAAACCAACATCAGAAGTAATCAAAGTATCTTCCAATTCTTCAAAGAAGTCTTCATCAACACGACGGAAGTTTGCTAATAACGCATTTAAACGTTCTCCAAAAGTTTTACGTGTTTTTTCCAACCCGTGCTCATATTTATCTTGTGTTTCTTCTTTTTCTTCTACTGCTTCTTCTGCTGCTAATTCTTCTCCTGTAGCAGCTTCTTGAGCCATTTCTTCTTCGATGATAGTTTCTTCAGACACAGAGACTTCTTCTAGGGTTTCTTCTACTTCTTTTGCAATCGAAGGAATTTCTTCTTCTTTTTCTTCTACCTCTTTTGGCTCTTCTTCTACTTCTGTATTTTCTTTTGAAGAAACTACTTCTTCGACTTGTTCTTCCGTTTCTTCTTTCACAGAAGCATCTTCTTTGTTTTCTTCTTCCTCTGTCTCTTCTAGCTCAGAAGTTTCTTTTGGCTCTTGAGGTTCTTTTGAAGATTCTTCTTTTTCTTGTAGCACTTCCTCTGCTTTTTCTTCTGTTTCTAACGCTTGTGCTTCCTCTTCTTTTGTTTCTTCTGTCGTTGCCAATTCTTCGGTTACGACATCTTCAGCAATCGGATCTTCAATCTCTTCTGCTGGTTCTTCTTTTACTTTTTTTTCTTCTTCTTTTTCCTCTTTTGTTTCTCCAAGGAATGCTTTTTTCAGTTTGTCAAATAATCCCATGCTTTTCTTCCTTTCTTTTAAATCCAACGAAGAAATGCTTCTGCGACTCCTTCGTCAGCATTAGAAGTCGTAATGACATCCGCAATTTTTTTAATTTCTGGTTTGGCATTCCCCATCGCAATGCCCAATCCAGCTTGTTCTAACATTAGACGGTCATTTTCTTCATCGCCAATGGCCACCATCTGTTCTTTTTTCAAGCCCAATTCTTGTTGTAAAAACTGTAACGCTTGTTCTTTTCCTACTTCTTTTGAAGACACCTCTAATAAATTGGGCATAGTTTGTAACCAAAGATATTGTGGTAATTCTTCTTGTCCTTTTTTCGCTAATAAAGGAAGTATTTCTTTATCTCCCACGAGTACGACTTTATTAAAAGATCCTGTAGGTAATTGTGACATCGCGACTTGTTCCATTTTGGCATTTAATTCACGATAAAAAGGATCTGTATTTTCTTTGTCATAATACATCGTACTTTCATTAACAAGATGGAAACTCAATCCTTCTTTTTTCGCAAAATCCCAAATCGGTGCCAATTCTTCCTTGTCTAATTGACTATTTTTTAATACTTGCGGATTTGCTCCTAAACAGTCAATTCTTCCACCATTATAAGTTACTACATATTGTCCTTCTTCCCATAATCCTAATTCTTCTAATAATCCTTTTACAGCTGGGAGAGGACGCCCTGTGCTAATAACGATTTGATGGTCGTTTTTATATTGGCGAATCACCGCTTTTGTTTTTTCGCCAACCGTTTTATCTGGCTTTAATAATGTGCCATCTAAATCAATCATGATACATTGTTTCATTTTTTTCTCCTAAACGTACAGATAAGACTTGTGAACACCCTTCTTGATTCATAGAAATTCCGTATAAGTCTTGAGCGACTTCCATCGTTCCTTTACGGTGAGTGATCATTAAAAATTGTTCTTCTTGGCAGAAGTTTTGTAAATATAAGGCAAAACGACGAACATTGGCTTCATCCAAGGCCGCCTCTACTTCATCGAGCACACAAAACGGTACTGGTCGTACTTGGATCGTAGCTAATAATAAAGTAATGGCAGTTAATGCTCGTTCTCCACCAGATAAAAGACGTAAATGTTTCTCTTTTTTTCCTTTTGGTTCAACGACTAAATCAAGACCTGTTTCTAAAGGTTGATTTGGTTCGGTTAAAATCAACTGAGCTCTTCCGCCATGGAACATTTTAGGGAAGAGTTCTTGGAATTTTGCATTTACTTTTTCAAAAGTGACGATGAACTTATGTTTCATCTCTTCTTCTAATAAACGCATCGTCTCCAATAGTTGTTCTTTTGCGGTCACCAAGTCATTTTTTTGTTCGTTCATAAATTGATAACGTTCTTCCACTTCTAAGAAACGGTCATAGGCTTCTGTATCAACAGAACCCAATTGAACTAAAGAGCGTTGTAATGCTTCATACTCTTCTTTTGCCGCTTTTACATCGTGAGGTTGTTTCCATGTTTGTTGCACGACTTCAGCAGAACATTGGTATTGTTTTTGAATATAAGAAAGCACCGTTTGTAATTCTTCTTCCATTGCTTTCTTTTCTTCCACTCGTTTTCCTAACGCAAAGTCTTCATTTTGTTGCTGCAACTGTAATTCTTGATGCGTTTGTAACAATTGATGACAAGTTTTCTCCAACGTCACAATCATTGTTTTTTGTTGTTGGATTTTTTCTTGCCACGCTTGGCTTTGTGCTTCATATGCCGCTTTTTCTTTTTGCCATTCGGTTTCTGTTTTTGTAGCAAAAGATAATTCTTGTAAGCGTTGTTCCCACAAAGCTTGTTGTTGACGCAAACGAGTGATTTGCTCCTGTTGTTGTTGCAAATCTTTTTCTTTTTGTTTGACCTCTTGACGACATTGAACCACAAGAAGCTGTTGTTGACTCCATTTTTCTTGAGTTTTTTGTAGTGCTTCTTGGACTTTTTCCCACTCTACTTTTTGGCGTTCCATAGCCTGTAAGCATTGCTGTACTTCTTGTTCTAATTGTTGGACTTTTTCTTTAGCTTCTTTGGCTTCCTTTTGCCAATCGATTTGTTGTGTTGCTTCTTTGCCTAGTAAATAAAGCTCAGTTTTTATCTCTTGGATTTCTTTTTCTCTTTGCTCTTTTTGTCGTTCTTCTTCTGTTAAGAAAAATTGAACTTGACGCAGATTCGCTTCATTTTCTTGCATCACTCGCTCATTTTCTTCGGCCTGTTTTAGTCCTTCTTCTTGCAAGTGTTGATAGTCCAACACTTTTTCTTCTGCTTGTTGAATCGCCTCTTTGTAGGCCTTCATTTGATTTTTTTCAGCTAAAAGATGTGCTTCTTTCCGTTGACGTCCTCCGGTCAATGCACCTCCGGTTTGGACAATTTCTCCTTTGCAAGTCACAACTTTATATTGGTAACGCAGTGCTTTAGCAATCAAAAGCGCATGGTCCCAATCTTTAGCAATGACAATTTGCCCAACTAAATAAGCACTTAACACCTCATATTCAGGAGCAAATTGTAATAACTCACTAGCTAGACCAATAAAGCCATCCATCAAAGCAATTTTTTCATATTCTTTTTTAGGAAATTGACGTGGACGGATGACACTTAAGGGAATAAAAGTTGCTCTCCCTTTTTTCTTTTCATAAAGAAATTGAATCGCTTGTTTCGCTACCGCTTCATTTTCAACTACAATGTGTTGAGTTTGTGCCCCTAAAGCTACTTCTAAAGCAGTCTGATACATAGGATCTACTTCAGCTAATTGACCAACAACTCCATAAATCCCTTCCCAGTCTTGGGCTAATACCGTACGTACCCCTTGATGGTAACTTGTTTGTTCTTGATAGGCTTTTTGCATGGATTCTAAGGCAGTAGTATTTTTTACCTTTTCTTTTTCCCAATAAGCCAATTGTTTCTGAGCTTCTTTTTGTTGCTGTTGTTGCGTTTCTTTTTCTTTTAAAAATTGAACTTGGTTTTCTTTATAAGTTTGTAATTCTTCTTCCCAAGTTTTTTGTTGTATCACTTGTCTTTCTGCTTCTTTTTCTAGTTGTTGTAAAGACTTGCGATACGCGTTCTTTTGTTCTTCACGTTTTTCTTTTTGAAACTCAGCTTTTTGCGCTTCTTTTTCAATTTCTTGTAATTGATTTTGCCACTTTGTTTTTTCTTGCAATAAAGCAAAGTATTGTTCTTGTTGATCTTCTTTTAATGCCTGAGCTTTTTCTTTTTCTGTAGTATATTGTGCCAACCATTCTTTTTCTTTTTGTGCTTGCTTGGTTAAATCGGCTTTTTGTTGTTGATAGTCTTTTTTTTGCGCTTTTTCTTGAGCCAGATTTTCTTCTAATTGTGTAGCGATTTCTTCTTTTTGTGCTTCATATTCTTCTTTTCTTGCTAATTGTTGTTTTGTTCGCTCTTTTTCTACCTCATAAGAAGTTTGCCACTGATTCCATTGTTGTTGGAATTGTTGGAATTCTTGTTGCTGAGCTTCTTGATCGAATTTAGCTTGTTGGTATTGCGCCTCTTTTTGCACTCGTTCTTTTTGAATCGCATCCAACTTTTCTTCTAGCTCTTGAAAAGCACGAACTTCTTTTTGACCTTGTTTTGTTAATTGCTCTAGGTCTTTTTTTGTCGTCTGTACTTTCCACGCTAACAATTCTTTTTCTAAGACTTCTTTTTTCTCTTGCCATTCTTTTGCCGTTTGAGCTTTTGTAGCTGCTTTTTCTAAAGGAGAACGTTGTTTTTCTAATTCATAAAGAATATCTGCTAGACGTTCTAAATGTTGATCGGTTTCCTTTAATTTTTGTTCTGCTTTTTTTTGCTCTTCTTGATAGTGACGAATCCCTGCAACTTCTTCAATAATTTTTCTTCGTTGCACTGGTTTTTCATCTAAGATCTCTTCAATCTTTCCTTGAGAAATAATGGATAGACTTTCTCTTCCCATTCCATGTTGTTGGAAAAAGCGTTGAATATCTTTTCGGCGACAACTTTGTTGATTCATCTCATAGCGACTGTCTCCATTTCGTTGTACACTACGAGCAATGACAATTTCTTCTTCTGGTTGTTCTTCTTCGGCAAAGACTAATTGTACTTGAGCAAAGTTTTTAGCTCGTCGTTGTTTCGAGCCGCCAAAGATGACATCGGTCATTTTTTCACTTCGCAATTCTCGAGCGTTTGGTTCTCCTAATGTCCAACGAATCGCTTCAACAATGTTACTTTTCCCACTTCCATTGGGACCTACAATGGCAGTCAATCCTTTTTGTAGTTCTAGCACCGTACGGTCAGCAAACGACTTAAACCCAGTCATTTCAATGCGTTTTAAATACAAGGTTAACCTCTTTCTTGCCATTCTTGAATTGCTTTTTGTGCAGCAATTTGTTCAGCTTGTTTTTTACTTCTTCCTGTACCGACAGATAATAAGTTTCCATCACAATAAACAGCCATTTTAAAGGAACGATTGTGGGCAGGCCCTTCTTCTGCCACTAGTTGATATTGAATTTTCACTTCACCTTGTTTTTGTAATAATTCTTGTAATTTTGTTTTATAGTCAACGGCAGAAGTGAACGTACCACTCTTCACTTTCGGGAACATCACTTGATCTAAAAAGGCTTGGACTTTTTCTAGCCCTTGGTCTAAATATAACGCCCCTAAAAAAGCTTCGAATAAATCACATAATAAAGCTGGACGTTGACGTCCATTCGCTTTTTCTTCTCCTTTGCCAAGAAAAATATGTTCATCAAAATGAACTTCTTTGGCAAAATAAGCGAGACTATCTTCTTTTACAATAGCCGCACGAAAACGAGTTAATTTTCCTTCCGGTAATTCTGGATATTCTTTAAAAAGATAAGTAGATACCAACAGTTCTAACACGGCATCTCCTAAATATTCTAAACGTTCATTGCAAGGTAATTGTTCTTCTCGATGCTCATTGGCATAAGAAGAATGGGTAAATGCTTCTTTTAATAAACGTTCATTTTTAAATTGAATTTGATATTGATCTTGTAATAATCGTTTGAGCGATTCCATAGTCTATAGCTCCTTTAAAATATATTCTCTTCTATTATACCAAAAAAGTCAGAAATCGTAGGATTTCTGACTAATTTTTAACGCTTTCTTTTTTTAATTTTTTTAATATTGAATATAGTAAATCCTAAAAGGCCAATAAAACTAAAAATTTGTAAAGGAAGGTACCAAATTGGATTTTTAGCTTTTACTAAAACTTTTTGATTTCCTTCAAATACCTTTATCTTAATACCACCTGTATGCCCTTCTTTCCAAGATGTTGGTTTTCCGTTCACCCATACATGCATATAATTATATGCACCTACAGGAAGAATTACTTCTTGTTCTTTATCTGATGGAATAGTGAATAAAATTTGGCTATTTGCGACTTTAGTCTTTACTTTTTTGAAATGATGATCTATATATACTCTATGATTTTTAAAATTTTTATAATAAGGGATACTTTTATCTAAAAAATAATCAGTTCGTCCAGAACCAAGCCATCTAGATTTATTAACTAAACTATTTTGTATCACTTTTTCTGAATGAAGGGTATAAAATGTATTTTTATTAGCTGTAATACTATAATATTCTACAATTGTTGCTATATTCACCATCAGATATAATACAGATACCATTATGTAGAAATTTTTTCTACTCAATAAATTATAAAAAGAAATAGCAATCAATAATGAAATAAAACATGTTGGAAAAACTAATAATCGCCAAGGAAATTGAATACTTCCTAAAATAGTAGGTTGTATCTTATCCCAAGGAATTAATTTTGTTGTACTTACTAATCCTAAGATAGAAAAAATAATTAATTCTTTCCCCCACCAGTTATAATCTTTCCAACGCCAACATACAATAAATACACATAAAAAAAGAAAAATTCCTATAGTATAGTGATTACCTTTGAATACTAATTCTAAATGTGAAAAAATAAAATCTTCTCCTGTCAATGCCCTTTCATAGACATCTCCTTTTTCTGGAGTAAATAATTTATGTTGTGCAGACATTACAATCATAGGTATCAAGCTACCTAAAGATAAAATCCCACTCCAAATTCCTGCCTTAATTAAAGACCACCATTCTTTTATATGAACTTGACCAATGAACGTAGCTCCAATATAAAATAAAACTAAAAAAATAGTATAAAATAATAATGAAAGTAAATGTGTATATGCTGTCAAAGTCATTGCAATAGTCAATAAAAACCAATATTGATTTTCTTTTTTATATAAAATTTTATATAATGCATAAAGAAGAATAGGTAGGAATGTCATAGCTATTGTTTCTCCAATAGCAAAACGATAAAAAATATTATATAAACGATAGAAAGAAAAAGAATAGAAAATTGCGAAAATAATTCCAATTCCCTGTTTATTTGTAATCTTTACTGCTACATAGTAACAAGTACATAATGTAATTAGTGTTAAAAGTCCAATAAAACAAAAATAACTCAATACAATTTTATGAGTAATTATATAGAATAAAAACCAAGGGACAAGAGTCCACCAAGGATAGCAATAATTAGTTGGTGCACCATATTGATGGAAAAAACGAAAGTTCGTTGGCGATTTCCACAAATTTATCATGCTCTCCACTCTAGAGGCATGAAAATTAAAGTCATTTACTCGAACAATTCCTAATTCTTTTGAAGATAAAATAGGAACAATCGTTATTAATATAGATAAAAAAAGGAAGCAAAGAAAAATAATTTTTGTTTTTTTCTTTTCATTCATGCTATTTCTCCTCTTTTACAATATAAATTGGTCGCTTTTTAGTTTCACTAAAAATTTTACCAATATACTTACCAACAATACCCAAACAAAAAAGTTGTAATCCACCAATAAATAACACGATACAAGCTAATGAAGGCCAGCCTGCTGTAGGATCACCAAATAATAAAGTTTTTGTAATAATTACAATTAAGCCAATTAAAGCACCGAGACAAGTAATTAATCCTAAAATCGTTGATAAAACTAAAGGAACATCCGAAAAATTAACAATCCCTTCTAGGGAATAACGGAACAAGCTCCAAAAAGACCAAGAAGTTTCTCCAGCTACACGTTCAACATTTTGATAAGATAAGTATTTCGTTTCAAAACCAACCCAACTAAAAATTCCTTTAGAAAAACGATTCACTTCAGTCAGTTCCAATACTGCATCTACCATTGGACGACGCATCATCCGATAATCACGCACACCACTCAACATTTTTGTTTCTGAAATCCAATTAATCATCTTATAGAAGCAATTAGCAAAAAAACTACGAATAACCGGTTCTCCTTCACGATTCATTCGTCGTGTACCCACGCAATCTAAGTTTTCATCTTCTTCTAATAAGTTCATCATCTCAATTAACATTTCTGGTGGGTCTTGTAAATCAGCATCCATTACAACTACGTAATCTCCTGTAGAACGTTGTAATCCAGCATAGAGTGCAGCTTCTTTACCAAAATTACGAGAGAAAGAAAGATAATGCACTTGCTCAGGATCTTCTTTTTGCAACGCGCGCAAACGCGCTAACGTTTGATCTTTTGATCCATCATTAACAAACAAATATTCGTATTCAACAGATATTGGCAATTGCGACTTTACTTTTTCTACTCCCTGGTAAAACAAATCGACTGTCTCTTCTTCATTATAACAAGGAATAATAATTGATAATTTCTTCATAATATATTCTATATTAACCTTTCTTATTCATTTTTCAATTTCATTATTTTTCCTTTATTTCCTATACTCGTTTCCTATACTTGGCTTTATTTTTTCTTTGGGCGGACGAACATCGCATCACCAAAACTAAAGAAACGATATCCTTCTTCTACCGCATGTTGGTAAGCATGTAATACATTTTCTCGCCCAGCAAATGCACTTACTAGCATTACCAATGTTGATTTTGGTAAATGGAAATTAGTATTAAATGCATCTACTACTTTAAATTCATATCCTGGATAAATAAAGATATTAGTCCACCCACTATCTGGCTTAATTTCACCATTAAATTTTGTCCCAATCGTTTCTAACGTACGGATGGATGTCGTTCCTACAGCGACAATTTTTCCTCCTGCATCGCGTACTTCATTTAAGGTTTGTGCTGCTTCTGGTGTCAAACGATAAAATTCGCTATGCATTTCATGGTCTTCTAACTGATCGACACTGACAGGACGGAAAGTACCAAGACCTACATGCAAGGTTACATAAACGATTTTTACACCTTTTTCTTCAATTTTTTGCATTAATTCTGGCGTATAATGTAATCCTGCTGTCGGTGCTGCAGCAGAACCATTTTCTTTCGCATACACCGTTTGGTAACGGTCTTGTTCTTCTAGACGTTCTTTAATGTAAGGAGGTAAAGGCATTTCTCCTAATTGTTCTAAAATTTCTAAAAAGACGCCATCATAAGAAAATTCAATCATGCGTCCACCATGTTCTAATTCTTCTACGACAGTAGCTTGTAATAGACCATCTCCAAAGTCAATCTTTGTTCCAACTTTTGCACGACGCGCAGGTTTCACCAAAGTTTCCCAAACATTGCCTTCTGTATTATGTAATAATAAAACCTCTAGATGTCCACCAGTTTCTGTTTTTACTCCATGTAAACGAGCAGGTAACACACGAGTGTCATTCATTACTAAAGCATCCCCAGGATTTAACTCATCGATGATGTCATAAAAATGCTTATCTTCTACTGCCCCTGTATTTGGGTCTAATACAAGCATTCTTGATTGGTCACGATTTTCTAAAGGAGTTTGAGCAATCAATTCATCGGGTAAATAAAAATCAAAATCTTCTGTTGTTAATGTCATCAAGCGCACCTTCCTTAATTTTGTACTAATAAGTTCACATCTAAGTGAGCATAGGCCATGACTACTTTATCATATAAGACTTGTACGCCTTCTAAATCAAAGTCAAATACTTCAAATTCACCATATAAAGATGCTTGTTCTACAGTATCAAAAGTTAAAAACATACCGACACGGTCTACTTTACCTTCCATATCGACTTGTGCAGATAAAATAATTCCTGCGACATCTTCATAAGCAGTGACAGTATCACAAATATCTTCCATTAATAAATCTACATTAATTTTTTTTGTCATCTTCAATCTCCTTTTCTTCTGTAAATCATTATGTTCATTATATCATTATGGAAACTAAGGGGCAAAAGACAAAAAAAGAGCCCAGAACCATCTGGACTCTTCCTTTTATTCTATTAAGCTAAACGATCGATAGCTTCTTGTAATCCTTCGATTTCACCTTTTAAATGTTCGATTTGCATTTCGTTTTCAACGTAGTTAATACCGTTTCCTAACTCTTCTTGACGACGATCTGCTAAACGATCCATTTCTTTTTTCGCTTCAGCCACCAATGTTTCTAATTCTTTTTTCAATTCCATTTTAAATCTCTCCTTTTCATTTCTTACATTTTTATTATAAGAAACTCCCTTGAAAAATTCAAAAATTATGCTTCCTCAGGAAAAGGATAACCAAAATGTTCATAGCTCTTTCTTGTCGCAATTCTTCCTCGAGGCGTACGTTGTAAAAATCCTTGTTGTAAAAGATAAGGCTCATACATATCTTCCAAGGTTTCATACTCTTCGCTAATATTCATCGCTAGCGTCTTCATCCCCACTGGACCCCCATGATAATCTTCAATCAACGTTTTTAATAACTGTTGGTCGGTCGCATCTAATCCTGCTTCATCAATGCCCAATAAAGATAAAGAAGATTGTGTCATTTCTTCTGTAATCATCCCATCGCCTCGAATTAGTGCATAATCACGCACTCGTTTCAATAAACGATTGGCGATACGAGGGGTGCCACGGGAGCGACACGCTAATGCTTTTGCGCCTGGAAAATCAATTTCTGTCTCTAAAATCGCTGCTGAACGGAATAAAATCGTAGCTAGTTCTTCTTCACTATAGTATTCCATATGCCCTAAAATACCAAAACGAGCGCGTAAAGGAGCAGAAAGCATTCCTGCTCTTGTAGTCGCTCCCACTAAGGTAAAAGGAGGCACAGGAAAACGAATCGGATGACTCATTTCTCCTTGCCCTGCAATAATATCGACATAGTAGTCTTCCATTGCAGTATATAGCATTTCTTCGACTAATTTAGGTAAACGATGAATTTCATCAATAAACAACACATCTCCTGGTTGTAGCTCATTTAATAGAGAAACTAAATCGCCAGATTTTTCAATCGCTGGACCGCTGGTTGCTTGGAAACCTACTCCTAATTCATTGGCAATAATATTGGCCATCGTAGTTTTCCCTAATCCTGGAGGTCCATAAAGCAGCACGTGATCAAGGGGCTCATCTCGATGTTTTGCGGCCGCAATATAGATTTCTAATTCCTCTTTTAATTTTTCTTGTCCGATATATTCTTGGAAAGATAAAGGACGAATACTTTTTTCTTCTCCATCTTCTATCGACCAATCTTGAGTGACTAATCGTTCATCCATTAGCGTTCAACCATTAAACGAAGCGCTTGACTGATGCAAGCTTGAACATCAGTAAACGTCTCATCCTTCATTTTCTTCATTACACGAGCCACTTCTTTTTCACTATATCCCAAAGCTTGTAACGCACTCGTTGCTTCTTCTACTACAGGAGAAGCACTGACCGGTGCTTTAACTTCTTCTTTTGGTAATAACTTGCCATTCAAGTCTAAAATCATTTGTTGGGCTGTTTTTTTACCTACTCCTGGGAAACGGGTCAAATAAGTAATATTTTCTTCTTCCAAGGCAGCGACTAATCCATTTAAATCCCCAAAAGCCATAATCGCTAAGGCACTTTTGGGCCCAATTCCTGATACTTGTAATAAAGCTTGGAAAATTTCTTTTTCTTCTTTTTGTAAAAAGCCATAAAGCGTATGGCTGTCTTCACGCACAATCATCTCAATATAGATTTGTACTGCTTCTTCTTGATGAAAAGAATACGGATTTGGGACTAAAATTTTATAGCCAATCCCTTGAGTTTCAACAACGATATACCCAGGAGTAATCATTGTTACTGTTCCTTTAATATATTCGTACATAATTTCTCCTCTAATCTTGAATTCGTTTAAATAAGCGTTCGATATCATAAGGTCGTAAATGAACCATGACCGGACGACCATGTGGACAATGATACGGTTCTTCACATTCATTTAATTGTTCAATTAATAATCGTGCTTCCGCTTCACTTAGCGCATGGTTCGCTTTAATAGACCCTTTACAACTCATCATAATCGCTGTGTCTTCGCGTAATTTTTCAACGGTCCAGTCTTTGCCATTAATTACAGAAAAAATCAATTCATCGATGAAATTGGCCTCTTCTTTTTGCATCCATTGTGGAATTTCGCGTAAGATCCATTTTCCTTCGCCAAAAGGTTCCAAACTTAGACCAACGGATGCTAATATTTCTTTTCGTTCCTCTAACTGATAACTTTCAGCTAAAGAACAAGTAAACATATGTGGAATCATTAATTGTTGCTTTTCTTGTCCCCAGTTGACAATTGCTTTGCGATAATATTCATATTTGATTCGCTCTTGAGCAGCGTGTTGGTCAATGATATAAAGTCCATCTTCTCCTTGTGCAAATAAATAAGTACCGTGCAATTGCCCAAAGTATTCCATTTTTGGTAAAGATAAAACCACTTCTTCTTTTTCTTTAATAGAAGATACAGGAGCTTCTTTTACACTTTCGTTGTGCACTTCTTTCACTTCTTCTGTATCGTCTTCTACATCAGATTCTAAAGGAAGTATTTCCTCTTTCCAAGAAGGAGTGGAAAATACAGGAGCCTCTTCCACTCGTTCTTCTTTTGGATGGGTATCTTCTGGCAGTGCCCACTCCTCTTCAATTGCTTTAGCAGCTTCTTGAATTGCCTGTTGATTTCGATATTCTCCAGAAAGAGTAGGAATTTGTTCTTGTTGACGTAAAAAACGTGCAATCTCTTCTTCTACAAACTCTGCACAACGCTCTTCTTTGCTAAAACGCACTTCCTTTTTTGTCGGATGCACATTGACATCGAGCAATTGCGGGTCTGTTTGGATACGTAAAACTCCTAATGGATAGCGTTGAATCATCAATGTTTTTCCGTATCCAGCTAATACTCCACGCAATAGCGCTGGGTTTGTTACTACTCGTCCATTCAAAACAAAAACTAAGTTTCGTTTATCTGCCCGTGTTTCACTAGGCAAGGTCAAAAAGCAATCCATAGTGAATTCATAATTTTCAGCATGAATTTCAAAGCCTTGGCGCATCATTGCTGGACCATAGATTGCGCCCATAATTTGATCCCATTTGCTATTTCCTGCCGTGCGGAATAATACTTTTTGTTTTCCATCCCCAAAACACTCAACAAGACGAAACTGAATTTCTGGATGAGCAAAGGAAAACTGATGCATTAATTGTAATATATGAGATTTTTCTGTTCGTTCGCTTTTCAAGTGTTTTAAACGAGCAGGAGTATTAAAGAAAAGATTTTCAACTGTAACTTTTGTCCCTGGACGGGCTGCGGCACTTTTTTCTTCTAATACTTTTCCGCCTTCAATGACAATCTCTTTTCCTTCTGTCGCTCCTCTTTCTGTTGATTGTAACGTTACTTTCGCTACAGAAGCAATCGAAGGCAAAGCTTCTCCTCGAAAGCCTAGGGTTTTAATTCGAAAAAGGTCAGTCTCATCTTTAATTTTACTTGTCGCATGACGATGAAATGCCAGTTCTACTTCTGAGGCAGGAATCCCTTCGCCATTATCGATAACTGTCATAAATGCGAGTCCTGCTTGTTGGAACTGAACTTCAATTTGAGTACTTTTAGCATCAATCGCATTTTCGACTAATTCTTTAATAACAGAAGAAGGACGTTCAATCACTTCTCCAGCCGCAATTTGGTTACATAGTTGTTCAGTTAATTCTTGAATTGCCATTAACGTTCTCTCCATTCTTTTTGCCAACGATGCAATAATAGTAATGCATCTAAAGGAGTCGTTTGCATTAAATCTAATTGTTCTAATTCCTGACAAAAATCAGGTACTTTTTCTTCTTCTTCTTGAAATAAAGAAAGTTGTTCTTCTGCTACCATATCGACAGTCGACATGGTGTCTTCCTTAGAACTATCTATGTTTTCCTGTTTTGTTTCTTGAACTGTGTCGACAACAGTAGAAGTCATTTCTTTACTTTCAAGCTCTTGTAAAATCGCTTCTGCTCGTATCAGTAATTCTTCTGGTAATTGAGCTAAGCGAGCTACTTCAATACCATAAGATTGACTTGCTGCTCCTGGTTGCATTTTATGTAAAAAGATTAATTGTCCATTTTCTTCTTTCGCACTGACATGAATATTTTTAATCTCTGAAAACTGATCGGCTAACACCGTTAATTCATGATAGTGTGTAGAAAATAGAGTTTTCGCTTTTACGCGCTGTTGAATATATTCAATGATAGCTTGAGCGAGTGCCATTCCATCAAAGGTAGCAGTTCCTCTTCCTAGTTCATCAAACAATAGTAAGCTATCTGGAGTAGCTTTTCTTAGAGCTTCACTAGCTTCCATCATTTCAACCATGAAAGTACTTTTTCCAGAATATAAATCATCCGAAGCCCCAATACGAGTGAAAATTTGGTCAAATAAAGGTAACTTCGCCTGACTTGCTGGAACAAAAGAACCCATTTGTGCCATAATGACCGTCAATGCTAATTGACGCATATACGTACTTTTCCCTGACATATTCGGACCTGTGATTAATAATTCGTAAGTATTTTTATCCATCACAATATCATTAGGTACGTATTCATTACTTCCCATTACTTTTTCAATGACCGGATGGCGCCCATCAATAATCTTTAATTCATGTTCTTCATTGAACGTTGGACGACAATAGTTGCGCTCTTCTGCTAGTACAGCAAAAGATTGTAGCACATCTAACGTCGCAATTTCTTCTGCGACACGCTGTAACCATGGACCTTGCGCTTTTACTTTTTCTCTTAAAGTCACAAATAACTCATATTCTCGTTCAATTCGTTTAGTTTTCGCTTCTAGTAGTACTTTTTCTAAGTCTTTTAACTCAACGGTTGAGAAGCGTTCACTATTGGCTAAAGTTTGCTTTTTGATGTAACGCTCATCAGTAATTTGTTTGGCGGCTGCTTTAGAAACCTCAATATAATAACCACTATTATTATTAAACTTGATGCGTAAATTTTTCACTCCTGTTTTTTCACGCTCTTTGGCTTCTAATTCTAAAATCCACTGCACTCCATTTTCAGTCGCTTCAATATATTGGTCGAGTGTGGCATCATATCCTTTGCGGATCATGCCTCCTTCTTGTGTTGATAGCGGTAAATCTTCAACTAAGGCTTGTTCTAATTCATCCGTCAATTCCATCAAAGAAGGAAGATAGCCTTTCCAATGCTTCACCGTAGGAATTTCCATTTCTTCTAGAAGATCAATAATTTCTGGTAAATATTGTAAACTTTGTTTTAATTGTCCTAATTCTCTAGCATTTACTCGTCCCAATGCGACTTTACTGACTAAACGTTCTAAGTCATAAATTCCTTTAAAGCATTCCACTAAGCGTTGACGCTCAAAGTAATGGTCCATCAAGATTTGAACCTGTTCTTGGCGAGCTACAATTTCTGCTTTTTTAACGAGTGGACGGTCAATCCAACGTTGTAATTGACGTTTTCCCATTGCCGTCTTTGTTTCATTTAATAACCAAAACAGCGTTCCTTCCGCTTTTCCTGTACGGATGGTCTTTTTCAACTCTAAATTGAATTTAGAATAATAATCCATTTGTAAATAAAAATCGACTTGGTAATACTGTGCTGGTTGTAAATGATCCAAATTACATTGTTGCGTGTCGGCGACATACCCTAATAAATCCGCGATACATTGGCGTAATTCTGGTCGAACAATGTTTTCTAATAAAGAAGACCAACGACTGATTTCTCCTGCCTCATGGTCAGAAAAAATTAAAGAGAATCGTTCTTTTAATTTTTCTTCTAAAGACGTAGGCAAGGGGTGTACTCGCACTACTTCTTTTGTTTGGAGTTGTCCACATTCATTGATAACTTCTTCTTCTGTTTCTAATTCTGTACACTGTAATTCTCCAGTCCCAAGGTCGACATAGCTTAAGACATACCCTTGGCTACTCGTTTCAATACAAGTTAAGTAGTTATTTTCGCCTCGTTCTTGGTCAATTTTTGTTCCTGGAGTCACCACTTGGACGATTTCTCGTTTTAGCATTTCTTTTGTATCTTGTGGCGTTTCTACTTGATCACAGATGGCCACTTTATATCCTTGATCGACAAGCGTGTCGATATAGCTCTGTACCGAATGATGAGGAACTCCACACATGGGAATTGGATTATCCGTATTTTTGTTTTTCGCAGTTAAAGTTAGTTCTAGTAATTGAGATGCCTTTTTAGCATCTTCAAAAAACATTTCATAAAAATCCCCCACCCGGAAAAATAAAAACGCATCGGGTTGTTTTTCTTTTTCCGCAAGATATTGCTGAATCATTGGGGTTTGTTTTTGACTCATAATGGTTCCTCCAAGTTTTCTTCTAAACGTTTCGTTAACGCTTGTACCAAGTCATTTGCCTCTTGTAGAGCAGCTTGATAGGATTGCACCTCAATCGTTTCTTGTAATCGATTCATTTCTTCATCTGCTTTTTGATGAGCTACTTTTTTAGCTTCTGGCTTAGCAAAATAATCACTTTGCACGATTTCTTTTTGCCAATGTTCTACTTCTTTTTGTAGCTCGACCACTTCTTCTTCGGCTAAGACTTCTGCTTTAGCATTTTGGTAATTTTTCACCACTTCATTTTCTTTTAATTGAGCACAAATCACATCTAATGCCTTTTCAATTTCTAATTCCATGGTTCTACAATCCTTTGTACTTCGATTTTTTTCGCTTGTTTTGTTTTGTCATCAATATCAATCACAGCATAACTTAACACTCGTGTACCTGAGGTTTCCACTTCAAAACGTTGTGGTAAATTGGTTAAAAAGCGCTCAATAACTGGTTCTTTTTTCATTCCTAAAATACCATCTTCTGGTCCTGTCATACCCACATCCGTTACATAAGCGGTCCCTTTTGGTAGACAACGAGCGTCATTGGTTTGGACATGAGTATGTGTACCACAAACTGCAGTTACTCTTCCATCAAAATAATGCGCAAAAGCTTGTTTTTCGCTTGTTGTTTCAGCATGAAAATCGACAAAAATAATCTCTGCTTCCTTTTCTCTCTCTATTTCTTTTTCCACAGCTAAAAATGGGTCATCTAAAGGCAACATAAACGTTCTTCCTTGAGCGTTGATGACTTGTACTTTGACACCATTTACGTTCACAACAACACTTCCTTGACCATAAGACACAGGATAATTTAATGGGCGCACGATTTTTTTCGCTTCATCAATCCATTCTTTTGTTTCCTTTTGGTCCCAGGCATGGTTTCCTAATGTAACGACATCGGCCCCTTCTTGTAATAATTTTTTATAAATGTCCTTGGTAATTCCTCGTCCATTGAGTGCCGCATTTTCCCCATTTACAATCGTCAACTGTGGTCGTAATTCTCGCTTTAGCGCTCCTAAATGACGTTGAATCATCTCTTGCCCTGGCAGGCCTACCACATCTCCGACAAATAATATTCTCATTTTTCTTCCCCTTCTAAATAAAAACAGGATTTTAGAAATTCTAAAATCCTGTTCATTTTTATTTTGCAAAATCAATCGCGCGTGTTTCACGAATTACGGTTACTTTAATATGTCCTGGATATTCTAATTCCTCTTCAATACGACGACGAATTTCTTGGACTAATAACACAGCTTCATCATCAGAAACCATATCTGGTTTTACCATAATACGGATTTCACGACCCGCTTGAATGGCAAAGCTTTCTTCTACTCCTTCAAAGCTATTGGCAATGCCTTCTAAGCGTTCTAGACGATGAATGTAGTTTTCTAATGATTCACTACGTGCTCCTGGACGAGCGGCAGATAAGGCATCTGCAGCTGCTACAATCACAGAAATAACAGAAGTAGCTTCTACATCTCCATGGTGAGATTCAATAGAGTTAATTACCTCTTCACATTCACCATATTTAGTTGCTAAATCTACCCCAATTTCTACGTGAGAGCCTTCTACTTCATGGTCGACGGCTTTACCGATATCATGAAGTAAACCAGCACGTTTTGCTAAGGTTGTATCTTCGCCCAATTCTGCCGCAATCATTCCTGCAAGGCGAGCCACTTCAATAGAATGATCCAATGCATTTTGGCCATAACTTGTACGGAAATGCATACGGCCGACAATTTTTACTAAATCTGGATGCATCGCGTGCAATCCTAGATCAAAGATAGCTTCTTCTCCGTAATGACGAATGCGTTCATCCATTTCTTTTCTCGCTTTTTCGACCATTTCTTCAATACGAGCAGGGTGAATACGACCGTCTTGAATTAGTTTTTCTAAGGCAATACGGGCAATTTCACGACGCACAGGGTCAAAGCCAGATAAAACGACCGCTTCCGGCGTATCATCAATGATTAAGTCAATCCCAGTTAACGTTTCTAACGTACGGATATTACGACCTTCACGTCCGATAATACGTCCTTTCATTTCGTCATTTGGCAGAGAAACAACCGATACTGTTGTTTCTGATACTGAATCAGCCGAACAGCGTTGGATTGCCATAGCGACGATATTACGAGCAATACGGTCTGCATTATCGCGAGCGTTTTGTTCTTCTTCTTTTACCATTACAGCTAATTCATGAGTCATTTCTGCTTTTGCTTCAGTCATAATTTGCACTTTGGCTTCAGCATTACTTAACTGAGCAATTTCTTCCAATTTCGCTTTTTGTTGAGCGACGAGTTCTTCCATTTTTTTCTCGTTGGCTTCTACTAGGCGTTGACGAGCATCAAGTTTATTTTCTTTTTCTTCTAAAGACGTTTCGCGTTTTTCTAACGTTGTATCTTTACGATCCAAATTTTCTTCTCTTTGGGTCAGACGTGCTTCTTGCGTTTTCATTTCTAAGCGACGTTCACGTAATTCTGATTCTACAGATTCACGATAGCGTTGATTTTCTTCTTTTGCTTCTAATAACGCTTCTTTTTTTAACGTCGCAGCTTCTTGGCGTCCTTGTTCAACGATGGACTCCGCACTAGCATTCGCTGCTGCTAATTGTTCTGTATGTTTTTTATCAGCGACATTTTTCCCGACAAAAAACATAGCGATTGCAACGATAATCGCAACGAGAAGGATAATTATTGTCATTATTCATCCACCTCATTTGTTTTATGTACATGTTTTATTTTAATCGTTACCCGCTTATTGGTCAATTATTTATCCATAAACAAAAGAAAAACTCTAAGGAAAAATTCCTTAGAGTTTTCTCTTAATCTTCTGAAATTTCTAACGTTTCTTCTGTTACAACGGGTTCCACTTCTTTTTCATCTTCTTCTCCCGTTCCTAAAAGAGCAGCACGAACACGATCGTAAATTTCTTGGTGCATGTCTTCATGCTCTAAAATGTATTTCTTCGCATTTTCCCGACCTTGACCAATGCGTTCGTCTTTGTAGCTAAACCAAGCTCCACTCTTATTCACGATATCTTTATCGACCGCTACATCTAATAATTCACCGATACGAGAAATTCCTTCTCCATACATAATGTCTACTTCTGTAGTTTTGAATGGTGGTGCTACTTTATTTTTCACAATTTTCACTTTGGCTTTGCTACCAATTTGTTCTGTACCATCTTTAATTGCTTCTCCACGACGAACTTCCATACGAATCGTAGAGTAGAATTTCAGCGCACGTCCACCCGTAGTAACTTCTGGGTTTCCGTACATTACGCCTACTTTTTCACGCAATTGGTTGATGAAAATCGCAACCGTTTTTGTTTTATTAATCACCCCAGATAATTTACGTAACGCTTGTGACATTAAACGAGCTTGTAACCCTACATGAGTATCGCCCATTTCTCCTTCAATCTCGCTACGTGGAACTAAGGCTGCTACAGAGTCGATAACGATAATATCAATCGCTCCACTAGAAATTAATGTATCTGCAATTTCTAATCCTTGTTCTCCAGTATCAGGTTGAGATAAAATCAAATCTTCAATTTTAACTCCTAATTTTTGAGCATATACAGGATCTAATGCGTGTTCTGCATCAATAAAGGCTGCTTTCCCGCCATTTTTTTGTGCTTCAGCAATCGCATGTAACGCAAAGGTAGTTTTCCCTGAACTTTCTGGCCCATAAATTTCAATAATACGGCCACGTGGGAAACCACCTACTCCTAAAATTTCATCAATTTTTAAAGAGCCAGAAGAAATGGTATCAATTTGTGTATTGGCTTTATCTCCTAAACGCATGACAGAGCCTTTACCATATTCTTTTTCAATTTCTTTCATCGCAGCTTCTAGTGCTTGCTCACGACTATCTAATTCTTTTTTTGCCATAACTTTCCCCTCTTTCCTTTTTTATTTTATACTTGTTTCCATTAAATGGCGACAAGCTGCAGTAATCGTTTGTTGCTGGATTTCTGCTCGAGATCCAGAAAAATGTTCTTGCCAAACTTTAGTGGTTTCTCCGTTACTTAAACCGATAAAAACCGTACCTACTGGTTTTCCTTCTGCCTTTGTCGGTCCAGCGACTCCTGTCATACTCAATCCCCAAGTGGTTCCCATAAATTGGCGAATGGCTTCTGCCATTTCTTTGGCACATTCAGCACTAATTGCCCCTTTGGTAGCCAAAACCTCTTTGGAGACACCAAATTTCATTTTCGCTTCATTTGTGTAAGATACGCCTCCACCTTTAAAGACAGCAGAAATCCCAGGAATAGAACCTAGGAGAGCTTGACAACCTCCTGCCGTCAAACTCTCCATGACACTTAACGTCCAACCTTTGTTGGCAAATTCGTTTTTCCATTCTTCTAAATTCATCTTACATTGATCCTTTGAAGACGTCTTTATTTTTCACAAAGTATTCAATTCCAGAATAAACAGTGAAGAATAAGCAGACATAAAGTAAAATTTGCGCCATTGGAATATGTAAGTTATTAAAGAAGACGTTGTTTAAGTATAGGAAAATAATCGCTAACATTTGTGTTGCAGTTTTAATTTTTCCTGGCCAAGCTGCGGCTAATACTTCTCCATCTTCTTCTACTAAAATTAGACGTAATCCAGTTACGGCTAGTTCTCGACAAACAATAATCGCAACGACCCAACCTGGTGCCATTCCTTGTTGAACTAATAAGATAAATGCAGTCATTACTAACATTTTATCTGCCAATGGGTCCGCAAATTTCCCAAAGTTTGTAACTAAATGGTCACGACGAGCTAAATATCCATCTAACCAATCGGTAACACTAGCTACCGCAAAAATCAGTGCGGCAATCAATTGAGTCACTAAAATTTTTGTTCCTAAAATAGATACGCTTCCCATTGGAAAAGGAACAAGCGCAAAAATCATAAAGACGGGAATTAAAAAGATACGTAAAACCGTCAATTTATTTGGTAAATTCAAAGTGGTTCCTCCTTAATTTTTCAAATAACTTAAGTCAAAGCTTAAGGTTAATTGTTTAGATAATGTTGGTTGGCTGGTGTTAATTTCTTTACCATTCAATTGGACACCAATCATTGGTGCATTTCCTAATTGTAATTGGACATTTTTTGTATCTTCTGGCACATTAATCGTTTGTTGTGCTCCAGCTTCTACTACTCCTTGGAATAAAGATTGTCCACCAGCAACAGCACTCACCCAACAACGTCCACCGCTACCATTTAAAGTAATGGTTGCTTTTCCTTTAATATCTTTTGCCGTGACATTGATTTGGTTAGTGCTAACCGCTTTTGATTCTACACTAACTTTTTTCTTCTCTTTATCTTCTTTTGCTTTTTTCTTTGCTTCTGCAGATTCTTTTGCTTTTTCTTCTTTTTTCTCTTTTTCCGCATCTTTTGGTGCAGATTTTTCTTCTTTAGCCTCTTTTGGCTCTTTCACTTCATTATCTACACTATATTCCGCATTCATATCATTATTCGCTTCAAAACGTTTATGTTGACTAATAAACGCATAGCTCACACTACCAACTACGACCAAGAAAATCACGACTAAAATCATCGCCGGAATGAATCGTTTCCATGTCTTTTCTTTTGGTTGTTGTTGACTTCTTGTCCCACGAGTCGCTGTCGCTTCATAAGCTTTTAAATTATCATCAATGGGAGCTCCTTGATATTCACGAATGACTTGATCTGGATCTAGACCTACTTGACGAGCATAAGCACGTAAAAATAATTGCGTATTATACTCTCCTGGTAGATTTTGATAGTCGTCATTTTCTAATGCTTCAATATAGCGCGCTTGAATTTTTGTTTTTTCTTGCATTTCTGCAAGTGAAATATGTTTCTCTTCCCGAGCTTTTTTTAATTTTTCTCCTAAAGTCAATGCGCTACTCCTCTCTTTGTTGTACCGGCATAATAAATGCTTTTGTCATCGTATCATAGTCGATGATTTGATTCAATGCTCGTTTTACATCCTCTAAAGTGATAGAATTGATAATTTCTGGATGGTCAAATAAAACCACACCTTCGCCTTCATCATAATGATTTGCGATGTATTCTACCGAGTTTAGAGAATGGAATAAACGACCTAAATGACGTTTTTTCAAACGTTCTAAGCGTTCTTCAGTAATTACTTGTAATGGTAAGTTGAAAAGAACAGTTTCTAATAGGCGAGCAAAGCGATGCGGATCATTGCTATCGCCCCCTAATTCAAAGTAACATAAATCTTCTTCTAAATTGAAGTCATGATAGAAGCTATCATCAATGATTCCTTCTTCATACCATTCTCCATAAATTGGACTCGTATCGCCAAAAAGTAAGTCTAAACCATAACGAGCCGCAAACTCGAAGCGTTTTTTCTCTTTCGGATCTTCTGGGAAAGGTCCAAAGTAACGTCCACCAACGACCACTTTTGGACGGAAAACTTCCATTTCTAACGTGCTTTCATGAATGATAGATTCTTTGGATTGAACATAATGATAACGAGTAGGTTCTGGCATCGCGATATATTCTTTTTGCGCTTGATTTTTACGCACGGTCGCAAAAATTGCTTCTGGATCTACTGCTCCGACAACCAATAGTTGCATATTACTTGGATGATAGAACGTATCATAACTCATGTATAAATCTTCGGGACGAATTTCTTGAATGCTTTCTACCGTTCCTGCAATATCCACATGTAAAGGATGATCAGGGAATAAGTTTTTTAGCACCGCAAAACTCAAACGCCAATCTGGATTATCTTCATACATTTGAATTTCTTGTGCGATAATTCCTTTTTCTTTTTCCACTGTTTCTTCTGTGAAATAAGGAGTTTGCACAAAATCAAGTAATAATTCAATATTTTCTAGGACATGTTGTGTTGCTGAAAATAAATAGCTAGTTCTAGTAAAACTAGTAAAGGCATTTGCAGAGGCGCCAAGAGCACTAAATTTTTGGAAGACATCGCCTTCTTCTTTTTCAAACATCTTATGTTCTAAAAAGTGAGCGACTCCATCCGGAACCGTCGCAAATTGTTCTAATCCAATCGGTACAAATTTTGTATCGACAGAACCATAGTGAGTGGTAAATAAGCCATAAGTCTTATTAAATCCTGGTTTTGGAATCACCGTTACTTTTAGCCCATTGGCCATCGTTTCTGTATAGACCGTCTCTTGTAATGATTCGTATTCAATCTTATTCATCGTCGACTCCTTCTAAACAATAAATCGTTTCTAACGTAATTTTCTTCGCTACTTCTTGTACTTGTTCTCGAGTTACTTTTTGAATTTTCGCTTCAAAGTCTTGGTCTTCCACTTCTAAGAAGCGTAAACGACGACTTTCTTTTTCGATGAGATTTCTTGGTTGATCAAAACTCGCACGATATTGATTGCATAATAATGCTTTTGTTTTTTCTAAATCTTCCTCGGAAAAATCTCCTTGTTGTAATAGATATTGTTGCTGATCAATTAAATCTAAAACAAATTCTTTATTTTTCTTATTGATTCCTGCTTGAACCAATAACGTTCCACGATAAGCATCCGTATGACTAGAAGCATAATACGCTAGACTTTCACGTTCACGCACATTCATAAACAATTTAGAATGAGGATAACCACCAAATAAACCATTGAAGACTAAGAATGCTTCATAATCTGGAGTTCCATAATAAAATGGATGTTGGTAGCATAACGCTAGTTTGGATTGTGTTAGACGTTGAGTCTCTACTTCTTCTAAAATATCTTCTTCTTGTTCTTGACGATAAAAAGGTGACCAAAGTTCCACTTCTCGTGGTGTGAATGGAAATTGTTCTAAACGCGCAAAGATTTCTTCTTCATCGACATCTCCAGAAATGATAATTTCCATCGCATCATTCATCAACATCGATAAGTACGCTTGATATAACTCTTCTCCACTCACTTGAGAAATTCCTTCCATCGTACCGTAAAAAGGTGCGGCCTGTGCTAACTCTTTAAAGTGTAGAGATTGAATTCGTAAAATCGCATAATCTTGCTTATCTTCCATGACCATTTGCATGTATTCTAATAAATTACGACGTTCTCTTTCTAAAATTGTCGCATCAAAAGCTCCATTTTCTACTGCAGGATGGAACAAGATTTCTTCTAGGAGAGTGAAAATAGTTCCTAAAACATCCGTTTCTCCTGGTAAAAAACGATCATTTACAAAATGGAAATAGAACGTTACGATTTGGTCTTGCCCTTGGCGAGTACTACTTGCTTGATAGCTAGCTCCATATTCATCGGCCAAACGTTCATTTAACGATTGAATCGTTGGATAATTTTTCGCACTATTTCCCATTACCGCAGCTAATAAAGAACGTGTATTTAGGTTTTCATACGTTAATGGAGCACGAAAACGAACACATAGCTGGGTCGTTTTAAATTTCTTTTCCGGTAGAATACTGCACTGTATTCCTGCCATTAATTCTTTACGCATAACTTCACTCCTCTACTCCTTCTATTTTAGCATATTAGGAATCACTTTTTTCTGCCGCTAAAATATTTTTCAAGATTAAGTTCGTATAAACTTGGTTCCCTAAAGGTCCCATGTGAATTCCATCTTCACTAAACCAATCTGGATGTTGGTCAGCGATAGATTTCCAATCGATATAGTAAACATTTTTATGATCGTCAGCGACGGTCTTCATTTCATCATTGGCTTCTTGTTGCCAGTAACGTTTAACATTGGTATTAACTAAGAATAATTTTCTCTTACCAACAATTTTTAAAATTTCATCCATTGTGCCACCTTCAATCTCGCCATTATTTCCTAGATTCAAGACTACATTTTCTTGTAACATATTTTGATCTTTTAATTGTTGTAAAATTGACACCGCTTCTTGCATTTGACGTCCCACTTTAGCATCGATGTAGCATAAAGCATCTAATCCTTGGAAATCAGAAGAAGCTCCTACTAACACAGAATCTCCCACAATTGTAATTGGGATGTTGTTACAATCTTTAATTTCTTCATCGGTCATTGTTGCCCCTGGAACTTGAATGGATTTAGCATATTTCACCACTTCTTCATTTTGTGGGTAAGTTTTTTTCTTCTCTTTTACTTTTTCTTTGATTTCTTTATTGGCTTTTTGTAATTTTTCTTTCTTACTATTCAATTGTTTTTCTAATTTCACTTGTTCAGCATTTTTCTTTTGGTTTGGTGCTTTGACAAAAGCATAAACAAAGTTACCTGTAAATAAGACTCCAACCGCTAATAAAGTAAGGAACATTCTTTTATCAACAAAGTAACGGTGTTTACGATAAGTGCGCACTTCCATTTGCCAGAATCTAACAAAACGATGTGTGATTTCAGCAAATAAAAAGACAAGTGCCAATTGAATTAAAACATGAAGCCATAAATGCTTCCCAGTAATTCCTACCATTTTTCCATATAAAACAATGATTGGATATTGCCATAAATATAATTCATAACTACGTGAACCAATATAACGGAACACAGGATTAGAAAATAGACGATTGACTGGTTTACAGGCAATAACACTTCCTAATAATAAAGTACAAATAATGGCATTAAGAGGTAAATCTAACCAATAAGTGCTTCCTGCTTCTCCTTTTAACGTTAACGCTTGCGCAATACATAAAAGCACGGTACTAAAGCCGATGAATAATCCGCCCCAACGACTTAAAAATTCATGGATTCGACCACAAAATTCTAAAACAAAAGCTAATAATGCTCCTCCAAGCATTGGGTATACACGAGATAATGTATTGTAATACGCTTGGTTCAAGCCTAACGTTTTAAAGCTGACTCCCATAAAAATGGCAGAAAGAATAATTCCACCAATTAAAATTCCAGTTAAAATACGACGACGTTTTTGTGCTTCGTTGTCCGATTGTGCTTTTTGTAACCAACGGAAAGCGAAAATAAAAACAATCGGCCATAATAAATAGAATTGATTTTCAATCGATAAAGACCATAAATTAGCAAATGGAGATAATTCACTCATCTTCGCAAAGTAAGAAGAATCACTTGCTAATTGCCAAAAGTTATTCACTCCCAATAACGTGGTCACTACAATCGAACGGAAGTGATTTAAATAGTCTGGATTAATCCAAATGATAATCGCTCCAGCAGCCACAAAAAAGGCAATCAACGGTGGCCACAAACGAGCAATACGACGTTTATAAAAATTACCAATACGAATATTTTTCGTTTCTTTCCATTCTTTTAATAAAATTGCAGTCATTAAGTACCCAGAAATCACAAAAAATAGAGGCACTCCGATAAAGCCTCCTGGGAAATATTGAGGTAATAAATGATATAGTAAAACGAAGACCACAGCAATCGTTCTTAAGCCATCAATCCCCGTAATGTACCGTAGTTTTCCTGACATGTCCACCCTTCTTCCTTGGGAAATTATATTTTCATTATACCTATTTTATAGAAAGATACCAAACAAAAAAGACAAAAAAACCGAAGTACAAAGACTCCAGTTTTTTTCTTTGGTTCGTTTAAAATTAACGACGATTTTGTTCAAAAAGTGGACTCACTGGACGATTTTCATGAATGCGTTTGATTGCATCCCCAATTAATCCGCCAACGCTAATTTCTGTAATCTTATCGATGCGACGATCTTCTGATAAACAAATTGAATCTGTCACAACTAAATGCTCAATTGCTGAATCTTCAATACGTTCTAAAGCTGGTCCTGATAAAACCGCATGTGTGCAGCAAGCTAAAACTTCAGTTGCGCCAGCTTCTTTCAAAGCGCTCGCTCCTAAAGTAATCGTTCCTGCAGTGTCAATCATATCGTCAATTAAGATACAACGTTTTCCTTTTACATCCCCAATGATGTTCATTACTTCAGCAACGTTTGCACGTGGACGACGTTTATCAATAATAGCGATTGGTGCTTTTAAGTGTTCTGCTAATTTACGAGCACGAGTCACTCCTCCGTGGTCTGGAGAAACAACGACTGTGTCATCTCCAACATAACCATGATCTAAGAAGTAATCTGCTAATAATGGAGCACCCATTAAATGATCGACCGGAATATCAAAGAAACCTTGAATTTGTGCCGCATGTAAATCTAACGTTAACATACGAGTTGCCCCAGCTTTTTCTAACATGTTAGCTACTAATTTGGCAGTGATTGGTTCACGAGAGCGAGCTTTACGATCTTGACGAGCATAACCATAATATGGCATTACGACATTGATTGTTGCTGCACTAGCACGTTTTAATGCATCAATCATAATTAATAATTCCATTAAGTTATCGTTTACTGGATTACTTGTTGATTGAATCACATAAACGTGAGAACCACGGATACTTTCTTCAATATTGATTTGGATTTCTCCATCACTAAATTTTTTCACTGAGCATTTTCCTAATTCAACGCCTACTGCGTTGGCAATTTTCTCAGCTAATGGTCGGTTTGAGTTTAAAGAAAAAATCTTTAATTTGGGATCTGAATAATGTTCAGTCATGATTTCCTCCACTTTCTTTACTGCTTTTATAAACAAATATTCTATAATTACATCTCTCATTTTAGATATTTTTCTATGGAAAATCAAGGTAAGGACGAAAAAAAGGAAGGCTTCGCCTTCCCTTTTTTTATTTTTTAAATTGTGGTAATTGGTGAACATATTCTTCTTTATTTGTTTGACGTTCACGAGCAATCGCCATTGCTTCACTAGGTACATCTTTATTAATGGTAGAACCAGCAGCGATAAAGGCATCTTTCCCAACATGAACAGGAGAAACAATATTGGCATTAGAACCAATGAATGCGCCATCTTCAATATCACTATGGTGTTTATTGACACCATCATAGTTGACAAAAATAGCACCACAACCAACATTGATGTTTTCACCAAGTGTGGCATCCCCAATATATGCTAAGTGTCCTGCTTTGGTTCCATTTCCAATCGTCGCATTTTTCACTTCTACAAAGTTTCCAATGTGAACACGTTCTTTTAATTCTGCATTTGGACGTAAACGAGCCATTGGTCCAACATCAGAACCACGACCTACTTTTGCTTGTTCTAAATGAGAAGCATAAATCGCTACTTCATCGGCTAATTCACTATCGACAATAACAGAGTTACTGCCAATGAAACAATCGGAACCAATCACTGTTTTTCCTTTTAATTGAACATTAGGTTCAATCACTGTATCAGCACCAATCACAACATCATTTTCAATATAAGTGTGACTTGGATCAACAATTGTTACGCCATTGCGCATATGAGCAATCGCATTACGTAAAAACATGCTTTGGTTTGCTTTTGCTAAAGCTACACGGTCGTTAACCCCTAAAGATTCTTCTGGGTCTTCCATAATGTGAGCACTTACTTTTTCCCCAGCATTTTGTAATAGCCCAATCACATCTGGTAAGTAATATTCACCTTGAGCATTATCATTTCCCACTTGATGTAACATAGTAAATAATGCTTCATTATCAAAGCAATAAGTTCCAGTATTGATCTCTTGAATTGCTTTTTCTTCTTCTGTCGCATCTTTTTGTTCGACAATTTTTTGCACCGCACCGTTTTCATCGCGCACAATACGGCCATATCCTGTTGGGTCTTCCATAAACGCAGATAAAATCGTTGCTTTGGCTTTACTTGCTTCATGTTCTTCAAATAAGGCTTGTAATGTACTTGCTTGTAATAATGGTGTATCACCACAAATAACTAACGTTGTGCCTTCTTTTCCTTCTAACATTGGAGCAGTTTGCAATACGGCATGTCCCGTTCCTAATTGCTCTTCTTGTAACGCATATTCTACACGGTCTTGTAATAAAGATTGAACTTTTTCTGCTCCACATCCAACCACCGTAACAATTTTTTCTGGTTGAATTTCTTCTGCTTGGGAAACCACATGGTCTACCATTGATTTTCCTGCCACAGGATGTAACACTTTATATAATTTAGATTTCATACGTGTTCCTTGTCCTGCTGCTAAAACGACAACATAACGATTCATCGTTTTTCCCCCTCATACTTTCTAATTTTCATCTTTTCTTTTTATAATAATTCCATGTAATTTCCTGGAACTACCGTAATGGTTTTGGTTGGAACATCCACTTTTTCTACACTTAATAGAGAAGTATAGTCATCCACTAAGCGATTTCCTTTAAAAGAAGAAGCCGCAAAAACGACAATCCCTACTAAAGTGGCATTAAACTCTTCAATCATACTCTTCATACCGTTTACGGTACCGCCACCTTTCATAAAATCATCCACCACAAGCACACGACTACCTTCTTTTAAGCTACGTTTGGATAATTCCATTTTTTCGACTCGGGCACTAGAGCCAGAAACATAATTGACACTAACCGTAGAGCCTTCAGTAATTTTGGAATCACGACGGACAATCACAAAAGGAACGTTCAAATAAGAAGCTACGGCTTGAGCAATCGGAATTCCTTTTGTTGCCACCGTCATGACGGCATCTACTTTTTGTTCGCCATACTTACTAGCAATTAAGCGTCCAATTTCACGTAAAATTTTTGGGTCCCCTAGTAAGTCAGATAAGAAAACATATCCCCCTGGAAGCAAACGGTCTTTTTCTGAAAGACGGTCACAAAGCGATTGTAAAAATGCTCGTGCTTCCGCATCCGTCATTTTAGGAATATAGCGCACTCCACCTGCTGCTCCAGGTAACGTTTCTAATACTCCAATGCCACGTTCCGCAAACGTCTTTTTAATGATGGCTAAGTCTTCACTAATAGAAGATTTGGCAGAAGAGTAGCGTTTGGCAAAATAAGTCAACGGTGTTAATTGATAAGGACGTTCTAAAAAATAATAGGTCATATCGACTAAACGACTACTTCTACGAATTTTCATGTGCTCTTCACTCATTCTATTTCCTCCTATGATCGTACTTTGCGAATCATCCACTGGCCAAGTGAACAAAGTAAAAATAAGCCAATAAAAATTAAGGTAATCATGGCTCCTGGAGCGACATCTAATTGGTAAGAAGTGACTAATCCGCCAATCATTCCTAAAAGACCAATTCCAATGCCATAAAAGACCACACTATTAAAACTTTTCCCTAGTTTCATTCCAATTGCGGCAGGTAAAATCATAACCGCAGACACTAATAAAGACCCAGCAATTGGAATCATAATGGTAATCGCTACCCCAGTAAAGATATTAAATAATAAAGACATAAAGCGCACCGGTAATTGATCTACATGGGCAATGTCTTCATCAAAGGTTAACACATACATGGGACGCTTAAATAAAAGAAATAGTACTAACATCGTTAACGTTAATACTAACAATAAAACGACTTGTGCGTTTGAAATCGTAATGATGGAACCAAATAAAAATTGATTAATTTTCATCGGCGCATCATCGGATAAGCCCATTAATAATAAAGCGAGTGCTAATCCACCAGACATTATCATGACGGTAGAAATTTCTGAATAAGATTTATACATAAAACGCAAAATCTCTAAAAGCACAGCGGCTAAAATAACAATCGCTAACGTAGTAATCGTTGGATTCACTCCTAAAAAGAAGCCAAGGGCAATTCCTGCTAAAGAAACATGGCTTAATGTATCTGCCATTAATGATTGTCGTCTTGTAACTAAAAAAACGCCCAATAATGGAGCTAATACAGCCATACATAAAGAGGCAAATAAAGCCCGAATCATGAATGCATATGAAAACATCTCCATGGACAATCCTCCTTCCGCACAAGATGAATTTGACGGTCAATATAAGGCTCAATTTCTTCATAATCATGGGTAACCATCAAAATTGCTTTATGGTGCTCATGCGCATTATGGCGCAATAATTCATAAAATTTATGGCGAGTCTCATCGTCCATTCCTGTCGTTGGTTCATCTAAAATTAATAAATCTGGATCTAATGCGAATAAACGAGCTAAACAAATTCGCTGTTTTTGTCCACCAGAAAGTTCGCCAATTCGACGATGACGATAATCCCACATACCAACTGATTGTAATGCTTTTTCTACTCGCTGATGGTCTTCTTTGGTTAAACGACGGAACCATTTCCCACGAGGATAACGTCCGGATTGCACAAGTTCTAATACTGTACTTGGAAATCCTGCATTAAAGGACGCAATTTGTTGGGGAATGTATCCCGTTACCATCTTTTTCCCATCAATATTTTTAGCGGCCAAATGAACCGACCCTTTTTTGGGTTTTAATAAGCCTAAAATATTTTTTAGTAACGTTGATTTTGCGGCTCCATTTTCTCCGGTTAACACCACAAATTCTCCTGGTTTCACATCAAAAGAGATATGGCTTAAGACTGGTGTTTTATCATAAGAAAATTGTAAGTTATCAACGACTAAATATGGATCACTCATCCTCATTCCTCCTTTGATGAACGGGTCGTGTTAAATAAATTTCTTTACAAAAACCACGTAAAGCATTCATTGCTCGCTGTGCTTTTTGTTCCTTTTTAAATAAACCTACCATCGTAGGTCCAGTACCCGACATAAATACGGCATCCGCCCCTACTTTTTCTAACGTTTTACGAATCCGCAATAGTTCAGGACATAGTTGAGTCGTCACAGGTTCTAAATCATTCCCAGCATAATGGCAAATCTCTGCGTAGTCGCCCATTTCTATTCCTTCTCGTACCTTTTGCACTTCGCAAATCGGAAGTGATTCTAAAGATAACGCCTGGAAAACTTTTGGCGTTGAAATACTTACTGCCGGTTTTGCTAGTAATAAATAACAATGTGGCATCTTAGGTAAAAACGTTAATTCATTGCCAATTCCTTCCGCATAAGCAGTGGAAGAATATAAACAATAAACGACATCGCTCCCAATATCTGCCCCAATTCGTGCGAGCTCTTCTAATGGAGCGTTAATTTGCCATAAACGATTTAATCCTCGCAATGTCGCTGCAGCATCACTGCTACCACCACCCATTCCTGCAGAAACAGGAATTTTTTTATATAACGAAATATTCGCTCCTTGAACAATACCATAGGTTTCTTGTAAGAGCGTGGCTGCCTGTAGAATATAGTTCCTACCATCGCGCGGTAAAAAACTATTATCCATTTCTAGCTGGATTTTCCCATCTTCTCGCAGTGAAAAAGAGAGATGATCTGCTAGATCGACACTCGTCATTACGGTTTGTACATCATGATATCCATCCATGCGACTCCCTTGAATATTCAAGGCAATATTGATTTTTCCCCAAGCCGTTTCTTTTACTTCCACCATTTCTCTCCATCCTTTTATTGTTCGTTTTATTATATCATAAATGAGCGAACAAACGGAAAAATACCTTCGTTTTAATTCATTCGGTTCAAAACAAAACGAATTTTTCCGAATAAAACTGTCGGATTTTACAAAAAAGAGAGTGGAAATCCACTCTCATTGTAGTTGTTCTTTAATTTGTTTTAGCAACATTGTCGTATATTTTGTTCCACGATGAAGTTCTTTTGAACAAGTGCGTAAAGATTTTCCTTCCAAACGAGAAAGGAGTAATTGACAAACTTCATACGTTGCTATCGTACAAATGGATTGTTGCCACCATAATTGCGTTACGATAGCTTCATACGTGTCTACTTCACAATACGTCAGACTCTCTTGTTCTACCCAAGTCGTCGTTTGATTCACATTGCGTTTGGCTGCTCTTTCATAACGCCACTCATTTAAAAAATGATTGGACAAACTGTGATGAAAGTAGCTAAAAAAGACACGTTCAAAATCTTGGTTTTTCCAACTTCTTTTATCTTGAAATTGGTGAATTAATTGAAACAGAACAATCATTGCCTCCTGCTCCCGGTCTTGTTCGTCCCAATAATAAAGATGATATTTTTGTTTTGCTCGATACATCGCATGATAGGTAAGATGACAAAGGTAACAAAAATAGTACTCTATTTGTTGGGAACAACAATAGACATGACGTAGTGTGTAGGCAATCATTGCTCGCTCCTATCTTCTAGCGAACACCACCATTATAACGCAATAAAAAAACAAAACAACCCTCAGTCTTTCCCTTGTAAATTCTCCATTAATTGTTGTAAAGAATCCAGTTGTGTTTCATCCCAAGGGACATTGCGTTTATAATTTTGAAACTGTGTTTGATACGCTTCTTTTTCAATCGCCTTTTTTTCTCGATGAACGTCTTTATAAAGTTCTCGAGCAGATTTTCGTAAGGCTCCGACGGAAAAAATTTGCCACTGTTCTGCCAAATCACTCGTTGCTACAGTGACTTGAGTTAAGACATTCATTCGTTCTTTTGCCAGTGCTTCAATATACGTATCTGCCGTTTCATCTTTGGCCGTAAAAACAACTTGTAGCTTATACTGCTCATAAGTTTGTGTAATTCCTGGGACAAACTGAGCATCAAAAACAACGATGACTTCTATTCCTTTAAACTTCGCATATTCTGATAAATCTTTGAGGAGCGCTTCTCTTGCCTCTTCTAATTCATCTTTTTTCTTGAAAGGAATCAAATTGGGCCAAGCTCCAATCATGTTATAGCCATCGACAATCAATACTTGGTGCTTCATTTGCCTAAAGGATGACGGAAACGATACATTTCATAAAGCAATAAACCAGAAGCCACACTTGCATTTAAACTTTGCACATGTCCAACCATTGGAATGGTTAATAGTTCATCGACTTCTTTTTTCAATGTCGCTTGCATCCCTTTTCCTTCATTCCCAATAATTAACGCCACTTTGCCAGAAACATTCCAGCTACGGTAATCAGACCCTTGCATGTCTGTTCCAAAGATCCAAAATCCTTCGTCTTTTAATTTTTTCACCGCTTGCGTTAAGTTGGTTACTCGCATGACAGGAACATGTTCAATTGCCCCTGTAGAAGTTTTAGCGACAATTGGTGTAATTCCACAAGCACGATGTTTAGGAATAATCACTCCATCGACTCCTGTCGCATCACAAGTTCGTAAAATCGAACCGAGATTATGAGGATCTTCAATACGATCTAAAATTAAAAAGAAGGGATCTTCTTTTTGTTCACAAATCGCTTTTACTGTGCTTACAAAATCAGCGTAGGCAAAAGGAGTCGTTCGTAAGACAACTCCTTGGTGATTGCCTTTTTCCGCCATTTTTTCTAAGTTCGCTTTTGGTTGTTTGACCACTGGAACTTTCTTTTCTTTGGCTTTTGCTAAAATTTGTTGGATTTTTTCTCCTTTTAATTCTTGTTGGACAAAGAGTTTATCTCCTTTTCCTTGTTGAAGCGCTTCGAATACCGCATGGCGACCAAAAACGATATTTTCTTCTTTATTTTCCATGTTTTTCCCCTTTATCAATACACCATTGACATAATTCTTGTTCTCGTTCTTTTTGACCGGTTAAGTGAAGATAGCCTACTAACGCTTCAAATCCTGTCGCAATACGATAGGTTGTAATATCGGCATTTTTCGCTGCCGTATGACTTTTAGCATTGCGTCCACGACGATAAATTAATTCTTCTTCTTCCGTTAACCAGTTTTCTTCTAATAATTGTTTCATTAAACGCGCTTGTCCTTTGGCAGAAACAAAACGAGTTGCTGCATGATGCAATTGATTCGGTCTTGTTTTTCCTTGAGAGACTAAATAATCACGAATATATTGCTCATATACCGCATCTCCCACATATGCTAAGGCAAGGCCATTTAATTGTTTATAATCTACTGCCATTACACACGTCTCCATTTCGTTCCTTGACGAGTATCGTCTAATAGAATTCCTTTTTCTTTTAATTCATCACGAATGGCATCACTCGTCGCAAAATCTTTATTTTTACGTGCTTCGTTGCGTTTTTCAATTAACGCTTCGATTTCTTCATCTAATAAATCTTCTTCTTTCCAAGTCAAACCTAATACGTCATACCATTCCGCAAATAAAGCTAAGGCGTCTCCTAACACGACTTTACTTGTTGGTTCTTCTTTGACATATTGGTTGACCCATTTCACTAATTCGTAAATGGCTGTCATTCCGTTGGCTACGTTAAAGTCATCATCCATCGCATTGATGAAAGCAGCACGTAATCCTTCCATCATCGTTAAATGAATCGGATCTTTTTCTTGTTGTTCTGCCGCATTTTTTTCATAAAAACGGCAAGTTTCCACCGCATTTTGTAAGCGCTCCATATTATTTTTGGCTTCTTCTAATGTTTCAGCACTAAATTGTAATGGGCGACGGTAATGCGTCGTTGCCATAAAGAAACGTAAGTCATTCCCTGGCATTTTTTCTAACAAATCACGCACGGTAGTGAAGTTTCCTAAAGACTTACTCATCTTTTCCCCATCGCCAACGGTAACATATCCATTATGTAACCAATAATGAGCAAAAGTAGCGTGATTATGACATTCACTTTGCGCAATTTCATTTTCATGGTGTGGGAACTCTAAGTCTTGTCCACCACCGTGAATATCAATCGTTTCTCCTAAAATAGAGTTTGCCATTACGGAACATTCAATATGCCATCCTGGACGACCTTCCCCAAATGGAGATTCCCATTTGATTTCGCCTGGTTTGGCTTGTTTCCATAACGCAAAATCTAAAGGATCTTTTTTCTTACTTTGTTCTTCTCCTGTGCGTTGGCTAGCACCTACTTCTAATTCGTCAATTGATTGATGACTTAATTTTCCATAGTCCGCAAAAGAACGAGTAGAAAAGTACACATCGCCATCACTTTCATAGGCATAGCCTTTTTCGATTAAATCAGAAATATAAGCAATGATTTGATCCATATAATCCATTACACGTGGATTTTGAGTTGCAGGTAAAACATTTAACGCTGCCGTATCTTCTTTGTAAGCTTCAATATAACGGTTCGCTACTTCTACAGGAGAAATATTTAACTCATTGGCACGACGGATGATTTTATCATCAACATCTGTGAAGTTAGAAATATATTCTACTTCATAGCCACGATACATCAAGTAACGACGAATCACATCAAAAGCTACTGCACTACGAGCATTTCCAATATGAATGTAGTTATAAACGGTTGGACCGCAGACATACATTTTTACTTTTCCTTCTTCTAAAGGAATAAATTCTTCTTTTTGTCGGGATTCTGTATTATAAAGTTTCATACTAACCTCGTTTCTAAAAGTCGCTCTTTATAAGAAAGGGAGGCAGGAAATCCTGCCTCTCCTTACTTACCTAATACTTCTTTCAAGTGACTTAATGTTTTTTCTTTTCCTAATAAAGAGATGGTTCCAGGTAAATCTGGTCCATGCATCACACCTGTGGTTGCGACACGGATTGGCATAAATAAACCGCGTCCTTTTACTTTCGTTTCTTTTTGTACTTCTTTTAGCATTGCTTTGACTGCAGGAGCATCTAAGTCTTCTGCTGGCATTGCTTCTACTTTATTCATGAAAGCTTCAATGACTACTGGAGCTGTTTCTTCTTTTAAGACTTCTTTTTCTACATCGCCTAATGTTGGATAGTCCGCAAAGAATAATTCAGATAAAGGAACGATTTCTGCGCCATAAGACATTTGTGGTTGATATAACGCTACTAATTCTTTAACCCAAGCCATTTTTTCTTCTGATGGATGTTCTTCCACTAATCCTTCTTTTTGTAAGAATGGTAGGCAAAGAGCAGTTGCTTCATCTAAGGTTAATTCTTTCATGTAGTGGTTGTTAATCCACTCTAATTTTTTAGCATCAAACGCAGCTGGAGATTTACTTAAACGATGTTCATCGAATAAAGAAATTAATTGTTCTTTAGAGAAGATTTCGTCTTCCCCTTCTGGAGACCAACCTAATAAAGCAATAAAGTTGAACATTGCTTCTGGTAAGTATCCTAAATCACGATATTGTTCGATGAATTGTAAAATGGTTTCATCACGTTTAGATAATTTTTTCCCTGTTTCGCTGTTGATGATTAATGTCATATGACCAAATTGAGGAACGTCCCATCCTAATGCTTCATAAATCATCATTTGTTTTGGTGTGTTGGCGATATGGTCATCCCCACGTAAAACATGAGTAATTTCCATTAAGTGATCATCGATAACTACCGCAAAGTTGTAAGTAGGCATGCCGTCACGTTTTAAGATGACAAAATCTCCTCCTACACTCTTACTATCGATAGAAATATTTCCTTTTACCATATCGTCCCAAGCGTACGTTCTTCCTTCTGGTACACGGAAACGAATAACATATTCTTTTCCTTCTGCTTCATAAGCAGCTTCTTGTTCTTTTGTTAAATGAGCACAAGTTCCTGCATAATGAGGCATTTCTCCACGTTCACGTTGTGCTTCACGTTCTTGTTCTAATTCTTCCTCAGTGCAGTAGCATTTATACGCCAATCCTTTTTCTAATAATTCATTGATGTAACGCATGTAAATATCTTTACGTTCTGATTGACGATAAGGACCAAATTTTCCAGGGTTTGCTGGGCTTTCATCCCAATCTACCCCTAACCATTCTAAGTTTTCTAATTGGCTTTGTTCCCCATTTTCAATATTGCGTTTTGTATCTGTATCTTCAATACGGATTACCATTTCGCCATCATTGTGACGCGCAAATAAATAGTTAAATAAGGCTGTACGAGCATTCCCAATATGTAAATGCCCTGTTGGACTTGGTGCATAACGCACACGAACTTTATCACTCATTAGTTATTCCTCTTTCTTCTTATATTCATTATTAATACTAGCGATTTTTCTTATCGCTTGCAAGTTTATCCGACCGGTTTTTTCTTATTTATTATAAAAAAGAAACGAACATCTCTTCTTCATCGAAGAAATGTTCGCTTTTTATCTAAGAACGATATTTTTTATATAAAAAGAATAAAATGACCGCACTTGAAACCAAAGCCCATCCCACTAGAATAAATTCTAAAGAAGAACGAGTTCCTGTTTGAGGTAATTTTCCCTTTTCTTTGCGTTCTTCTTTTGTTGGTTTGGCTGAAGAACTTGTTTTTGGTGGAAAGATTTCTCCTTCTCTTGTACTTTCTGATGATGAAGAAGTAGAAGATTCACTTTCTTCTGTTGTACTTGATTCGGTACTATGAGTGGAAGAAGTTGTTTCTGTACTTTCTGTAGATTCCACTGGTTTTGTTGTTTCTGTTGATTCGATTGGAGTCGTTGTTTCTGTGCTCTCTACAGGAACAGAAGATTCTGTCGCATCTTCTTTTGTCGACTCCGTATCAGAACTTTCTACTGGCGGAGTCACCGGTGGAACGGGTGGTTTTGGTGGTTTTGTATATGTATTTATAATGACCACTGTGCCATCTTCTCCTACTTTTTGACTCGTTTCATAACCTAGTACTTTTGTTACTTCTTTTACTTCATAGTTTACTTTTTTCCCATCTACCTTTTCTGGCAAATGACTCCAAGTATAACTCCATTGGTTCTCTTCATTTAAGAAAACAGGTTCTCCTTTTTCTTTTCCATCCGCATACAATTGAACTTTAATGGCTTCTGGACGCTTTTTATCTTCATTGTTGTTATCTTCCCAACGCTTCATCACGGTTAGATGCGTCTCATTTGGCGCATGGGTATTGGTGATGGTCGTGCCTTCAATTTTTCCTGTATAATTTGGAATTTTATCTTCGGTCACTGTATATTGAATTTCTTTTCCCTCTTCAAATTTTGGTAAATTCGTAAATTCATAAGACCAACGATCACCTGTACCTGTCACTTCTTTTTTCGCCACTTCTTTTCCGTTGGCATAAAGATGAATCTCAATCGATTCTGGTCTTACTCCATCTTGATTATGATGGTCTTCCCACACTTTTTCCCCTCGAATTTCTGTTGTTTCTGGTTTTTCTGGTGGTGTGACTGGTGGAGTCACTGGCGGGACAAAAGTATTCACAATAATAAATGAAGTCAGTCCTTCTTTGGTCACTGTACTTGTATAATCTTTTGGTATCGATTTTTCCTTGACCGTATAAATGATTTTTTTGCCTGTCTCATTTTCTTTCAATCCTGTCCATTGATAAGACCAGTGATTTTTTTCATTGAGTTCAATCGCTTCTCCTTGTGGTTTTCCATTAGCATACAATTGTACTTGAATTGAGGAAGGACGTTTATTTTCCGCATTATTATCATCTTTCCATTCTTTTTTCACCGAGATCTGAGTTGTCTCTGGTTGATACGTATTTGTAATGGTGGTTCCTTCAATTTTTGTTGTATATTCTGGAACTTTCTCTTCTTTGATGGAATAATGAATTTCTTTGCCCTCTTTATATTTTGGCAGATTTTTGAAAGAAAATTGCCATTCATTTCCTTCTCCATGTACTAATTGTTTATCTACTTGAACACCGTCGGCATATAAGAAAACTAAAATCGCCTTGGGACGTTTTTGGTCTTCATTATTATGGTCTTGCCAAATTTTCTTTCCTTTAATCTCAGTTTGTTCTGGCGCATAAGTATTAGTCAAAACAATCGTGCCATCCGGACGAATGGTTTGGCTAGAAGTATAGCCTGGAACGTTAGAAATTTCTTTGACTTCGTAATGAATTTCTTTTCCTGCTTCATTTTGAGGTAAATGATCCCACGTGTAGCTCCATTTATTTTTTTCATCTAAAGTGATAGGAGTACCTTTCTCTTTTCCATTCGCATAAAGTTGAACCTGAATCGAGGAAGGACGTTTTCCATCTTGATTTCCTTCATCTTCCCAACGTTTTAATACACTGATATGTGTTTCATTAGGACTATGTGTATTGGTAATCGTAGTTCCTTCAATTTGACCTGTGTAATTAGGAATTCGGTCTTCTGTAACGGTATATTGAATTTCTTTCCCATTTTCATATTTTGGCAGATGGGTAAATTCATAGTTCCATGTATCTCCTGTTCCTGTAATCACTTGAGTAGAAACTTCTTTTCCGTTGGCATACAAGTGAATCATTAATTTCGCTGGACGTTGTTTATCTTGGTCTTGTCCATCGCGCCAAATTTTCTTACCTTTGATGGAGGTATATTCTACTTCATGACGGTTAGTAATGACAAAGGTACCATTCCCTTCATCTGTAATAGAAGTCTCATATCCTGGAATCTTAGAAATTTCTTTGACACTGTAACGAATTTTTTTGCCATCTTTATTTTCATCTAATCCGTCCCAACTGTAACTCCAATGATTATTTTCATTTAGAGTTACAGGATGACCAACCTTAATCGTATCATTCGCGTACAATTGAACTTGAATCGAAGTTGGACGTTTGCCATCTTGATCGTCTTTATCATCCCAAGCTTTTAACACATCAATGCTCGTTTTATTCAGTTTGTGTGTATTCACAATGATACTTTCTTTATTTGTACTTACATAATTAGGAATTTTATCTTCTCGGACAATGTATTGAATTTTTTTACCGTCTTTATATTTTGGTAAATTTGTAAATTCATACTTCCATTCATCGCTCACACCCGTCACGACTTTTTGATCTACTTCGACACCATCCGCATATAGACGAACGATAATAGAAGAGGGGCGGACATTATCTTGATTATGATTATCTTGCCATACTTTTAAGCCCCGAACTTCTGTTTTTTCTGGTTCATGCGTATTGGTAATTAAAAAAGAACGATTTACACGTTCCACTTTTGTGGTGTATCCTGGAACATTACTTACTTCTTTAACGGTATATTCAATTTTTTGTCCATTTTCTTTTGTTGGTAAATCTTTCCAAGTGTAAAACCAATGATTACTGTCATTTAAAACTACTTTTTCTCCTTTTGGTTTTCCATTGGCATATAATTGTACCTCGATGAACTCTGGACGAATTCCATCTTGGTCATTGGCATCGATCCATTGTTTTTTAACATTCAGTTCAGTTTTACTGGTCGGAGTATCTCCACCACCACTACCGCCAAGATAAACATTGTCGATGGAAATATTACTATTGTCTGTAGTTGGTTGATTATCATAAAACTTCTTGTAAGTAGCTTTTGATTGGTTCTCAAATTCTTTTTGTGATAAATCAGTAATCTTTGTACGATAACGTACTGTTACGGTCGTATAGCGAATTTTATCTTGATTAATAGTGATTTTGAAATGATTTTTATCTCCATCGATTAACTCGATTTTCCCATATCCTTTTTCGACGAATTCTTGAGGGGTTAGTGTGCAGTTATGAGCACTATCTGAATTCATCGTACTATCTAGATAAATTTCACATTTATCCCATAGCATCTCTTGACCTGAACCAATTTGGTCTTCAATCACAATATCAGAAGAAAGATAGTCTTTATTTAAATTCGCATTTAGCCAATAAGTTACCTCATGATTAGCATCTTTTTCAATGGTCCCTGTCTTATAATAAAACGGATATTTACCTCCTCCAGGTCCAACCGTCTCTGAAGGTTGGATCGTAACTGATGGTGGAGTAATTCCAGAAATACCAAAATCACTAGTAATCGTTACTGGACGTCCTTCGGTTCCATCTTTTCCTGTTTTATTATTTGCAGTACAAGTAAATTCAAAATTTCCATGTACATGGTCTAGTTTTTCAACTTCATCAGTGAAAGTCACTTGCACCTGACCATTAGAAATTACTACTCGGCCAATGGTTTTACCATCAGACGTTCTTAAATCATAACTATGGTTATACGCCTCTAGTGCACCACTACTATCATTGGGTAATTGTAAAGTAAGGGTGTCCCCAGGTTTGATTTGTTGCGAAGATTTCTCAGAGAAAGAAACCTCAACTTTGACATTACTTCCATCTTGTACATCATGGGGTTCGATGGTGATGGAATCAATAATCCCTGAAGCATTTAGATTAGTCCTTGTTTGTGCAAAGACAAAGGGGGTACTAAGAGGTAAAACATTAATAACTACTAACAATATAGACAAAAAACAACACAAAATTTTCTTTTTCATATTCCTTTTCCTCTATTCCACTTAATCTATATTTTCCCCTTCATTGTATAGCAAATAACTTAACATTGTATTCTCTATTAAAAAAAATTTATTTTTTTTCAGTTTCTACCCAAAAAATCTTATCTTTGATTCGTTTATATATAAGTGAAAGCGCCCGGGAGCTTCAATCAACATAAAGGAGCGATTAAAAATGTCAAATTTTGAAAAAGCAAATGTCATTTATCATTTCAGTTATGTAGCAGATCCTGAGAAAAAAGTGCACGTCTCTGTGCCTTATTTAACAGAAAAAGCCAGTGATGAAAATATTCATCGTTTTGGTAAAGCAATCCATCAATTGATGAAGGAAGATTTACAATATGATGGAGCTAGCCGTGAAATTTATGAACTCGTTCCAGAAAAAGAAGCATAGTACCATTTGAAGGAGGTTTTTCTCATGGAAGTCAAAGATCGTGATTTAGTATTAACTTTTGTTACTAGTGAAAATAAAATGCAACATTTCCGTCCTCGTTACTTTAAAGAAGGATTGAAAAAAGCAGAAGTCGACCGCGCGATGCAAGAAATGGCGGCAGTGAAAGGAACTTTCCAAAAAGGAAAAGAAGTACTCTTCTTACAACCAAAAGATGCCAAATATCAAATGGTAACAGAAGAAGAAATTACAGAATAATAGTAAAAGAGAGCTGAATTTCAGCTCTCTTTTTATGTGTTTATTTACTTACTAGCCATTAATTCCTGCATTTGCTAATTCTTCATCACCTAAACCCATCAATTTCTTTTCAGCCGTTCCGTCTTCTACATCTTGGTAAGTACATTTTCCACCAATAAATTGTCCGTTATGTGCAGTAAATCTTTCTACGGAACCATCTGGATAGATGGTAGTATGACCACGAATCGCTCCACCATTATTTACAGAATAAAAATAAGTATATGTTCCATCAGAATTTTCTTTCCATTTAGAGCTCATTTCTCCAGGTATAGGCTCTCCATTTTTTCCCATTCCTGGTGCATCTGGATATGGCTCTGTTCCTTCCTCACAATCCCTATTTAAAGCTTTTTTATAAATTTCCTTGGCATCTTCTAAAGAATTAACGACATTTTTCGCTTTCTTTGGTGCCTCAGGTGCTTTTCCTGTTTTTACAATTTCCGCAAAAGCAGAAGGCAAAGCTTCATTTTTAGTGGGCACAAAATTAATCGCTGGCCCTTTTTTGGTTTCCCCAATCGCTGCAGGTAGAGTCGCTACTAATACTTCTGGTTTATTATCATGTAAAACAAAAAGATAACGATATTTTTTCGCATTTTCACTTACCCCAGAGTAAGCCGCAACCACTTGATAGCCTTGCTTACTTGGCTTAACAATAGATACATCTACAAATTTTCCTTCAATAGAAAGTAATGCATCCTCTTTTCCATCTAAATGATTTGTAATCGTTACATCTTTCATTTCGATGATGCCATCTTCATCTGGGTCTACGGGAGCTTCAGTATATTCTTGCCCCATTGCTTTTTGCCATTTTTCCATATAATCATGCAATTCCACTTGTTTATTCCCAAGTTCTAAAACAGGGTCTTTTTCTTCTTTTTTCTCTTCTTTGTCTTCACCTGACACTTTGATTTCCTTGGCTTGCTTTTCAATTTCTGAAGTTTTTCCCTCTTCTTCGATTTTTTTAGCTAAATCTGCAATGGTAATCGTTGCGAATGGTTTTTCTGGTACTCCTTCAGCGACAGAATAGCGACTATAAAGATAAATCGTATGTTTATCTTTAGAAATCACATAACCAGAAAAATTATTTCTTTCCTCTTTTGCTTTAAAAGCATAATAATATCCATCGCCTTTTTCTGTATTTTGACATCTAGGATCCATTTTCCACTGTTCTACAGCGGTTGTTTTTAATTTCCAATTATCCCATCCTTCATTGTTTTGAGTAGTACTTCCATACCAAGAAACAGCCGCAGCTAGAAACGTTGGATTTTCTACCAATTTTTTCTCTAAAGATTCCTCTTCTTTTGACGCTACTGTTTCTTGTTTTGGTTCTCCCTCGGTTATGTCTTTTGCGTCATCATTTTGAGCAAAAAACCAAATTCCTCCTCCTAATAAAACAACAACGACACCACCAATCGTCCAAGGAACCCATTTTTTGGCCTTTACTTTTGCGCCACATTCAGAACAAAATTCTGCGCCATCGCGCAATTCTGTCCCACATTTTTTACATTTCTTCATTTTCTTCCCTTCTTTTCACTATCCATTAATCGTCATTCGTTGTACTAAATTTTGATATTCTTCTGTTTTCCCTTGTGTATTGATAAACGTAGCGAGTTCATCTACAGATACTTTATCTTCTGGGTTTCTTGGCTCCATATAAGAGTTTCCATCATCATCCACTGTAGGAACTCCACCTGTAGTGTAAAAATACATTTTTTGGCCATCTTCACTAGGAACAAACATTGGACTGCCTCCTGCACCTACCACTTGTTTATTTTCAAAGACATATCCATAACTTCCACCTTCATTGAAATATTCTGGTTTCGCCTCTTTTGTTCCTTTTGCTTTGTATGCATAATCATTACCATTCCAAAGACTTCCTGGTGGATTCTCTTTGACATATAAAATACTTGCCGCAAGTAAATTACGTACGTTGCTTCCAATTTCTTCTCCTGTCACTTGCGTTTCTTTTTCCTCGGTTGTAGATTCTGTCACTTCTGTAGTCGATGGTGTTGTACTTTCTTTTTCTTTTGTACTAGAAGAAGATTGAACACTTGAGACTGAAGAAATACTTTCTTGATGCTCTTTTGAATGATCTTCTTTAGGTTTCATTAAAAAATAAAAACCAAAGAGAAGTAATAAAAGAAGGAAAAGAATCACAATGATAATCATTCCTCTTTTCTTTTTTGGTTTTTTTGATGGTTCATTTTCGTTTAAATTTTTACCACATCGGTCACAAAACTTAGCATTTTCTTTCGTTTCATGACCACAATTTGGACAAAAACTCATCTTTTTTCTCCTTTAATCATAGATATTCATAGAACTATAATAAAAAATCGAAGATTCCACTATAATTTTTATTTGAAAAATTCTCTTCTTTATTAAGAAATAAAAGAACTCCTTCAAGCATAAAAACTCAGACACAAAAAGAAAAAAGAGTTAAACTAAAGAAAAATACAGACAAAGGACGGATTAACGATGGGCGCAATTTTTATTTTTATTCTTTTCTCTTTTATCATTTTTTTGCTAGGGCGTTTTTGTATGTTATTTTGCATCCACTTTTTTGAATTTTTAGTTTCCAAAAACAAAACATGGACCCGTTTCAAAAACATGGTCTTTTGTACTTTTTGGCAGACCCTATGCATTTTTCGTAAAGCAGATCAATTCCCTTGGAAAGAAAACCAATAATAAAAAAGACGAGGAATACTCCTCGTCTTTTCTAGTTTGCATAAGTAGTTTCAATAATGACAGATTCATCGATAGAAGAACCATCTTCATCTATCGTTTCTTTCACTTCTACTTCTTCTTCTACTTCTGTTGTGTCTTTTGTATCTACAGATTTTTCTTTTGTCTTTGTTTTCTCTTCATCCATCAAGTCTGTAAAAGCATCGATCAAGGCTTTATCTTGCGTTGGAACAAAGTTCATCGCATCTCCACGAGCAGTATCTCCTACAGCCTCTGGTAAATGAGCGACATAGACTTCTGGTTTGCCATCATGAAGAACAAATAGGTAGCGATATCCTTTCGCATTTTCACTTGTGCCATAATAAGCACCAATCACTTGGTAGCCAGAAGAAGTTTCTTGCATAGAAACATCCGCAAATTTTCCTTCCATAGATAATAAGCAATCGTTCTTATCTTCAATCTTATTCACAATTTTTTGATCTTTAAATTGAATACTTTCCGCTTTTGGATCTAATGTCGCAGGTTCATACATTTGATCAACCGTTTTTTGCCATTTTTCCATAACTTCATTCAATAATTTTTGTTGTTCTGTTTCTCTTGGCTCTGCTTTTTCTTTTTTCTTCGCTTTTTTCTTTGGTTTTTCTTTCTTCTTAGCTTCAATAAATTCTAATTGATTACTATATTCTGTTACTGCAGTCACTACTTTGTCTTCTGACATTTTTTCAGCTAATTTATCCAAGGAAATCGTTGCCATTGGCGTTACTTTTGCATCTTTTGGATATTCAGAATATAGATTTACTTCTTTTCCACCATCGGTTAATACATACCCTTGTCCTTGTTTTTTCGGTAATTCATAAGTGCAATAGAAGTCTGCTTTTGCGGCTTTTTTCGCTTTTTCATCTAAAGGAATTTCACGCACTTTTAAGTCTTTTTGGTGCCAGTTAGACCATTTTGCCTCTCCTTCAACGGTTGTTCCATACCATGAAACAGAAGCAGCTAAAAAGGCTGGATTTTCTGCAAATTGAGCTTCAATAGTTTTTGGTGGAACTACATTTTTATCTTTTTTAATAACGTCTTTCTTTTGTTCTTGTTTTGGTTCATTTTTCGCAGGTGTTTTTGGTTTTTCTTCATTTTTCATAAACCACCATAGTCCGCCACCTAATAAAAGAACGACGACCGTAATCGCAATAACAATAATCCATTCTTGTTTTGGATCTTTGGAACTTTTTACTTTTTCGCCACATTCCGGACAAAATTCGGTTTCATCACGTAATTCAGTATGACAATTCTTACATTTCTTCATTTTATCTTCCTAAAGAACGCTTCATCTTTTCTATACGTAAAAGGAATCATAATCGTTCTTCTGTTTCTCCTTTTTTTACTTTCTATAACAAGTATAATTATACACAATATCTAAGAAAGATAGTATGTATTCTTGAAAGATTTCTTTCTTTTTCGCAAAAAAGAACAAAATATTTTTTGGCTTCAATCTATATTCTTCTAAAAGAAAAAGAGATAGGAATTTCCTATCTCTTTTGTTACTGATAATAATAAACTCTCTTAATGTTCTTTACGACGACGGAATGTCGCAACTGCTAATAAAGAACTCATAGTTACCGTCATGACACCTAAAGCTGCTAAAGTTTCCCCTTTTGAACTTCCTGTTTGTGGTAAATTATCGCTATTTGTCGCTTTTGTCGCTGTAGGGATGATTTCTGCTGCCTCTACTTCTGGAGTAACTACATATTTTTTCGCAGAAGAAACTAAATGACCTGTAGTACCTTGAGTAGATGAAACCGCATCTGTAGTTGTACCTGTCGTTGAACTCGTAGAATTATTTCCATGCACTACATTTCCATCCACTACTGGAGTTTCTGGATGATTAGTTTCTTTATCTCCTACACCTTTATTTGGATCTTTTTCTTCCCCTGGAATTACTGGCTTACTAATACCATCGTTTCCAATAATACCATTTCCTGGATTTTCTGGTTTTGGTTTTTGTGGTTTCACAGGTTTACTAATGCCATCATTTCCAATAATGTTATCTCCTGGGTTTTCTGGTTTTGGTTTATTGTCTGGTTTATTTGGTTTATTGTCTGGTTTATTGACTACATCATCACCAATAATAGTATCTCCAGGTTTTTCTGGCTTAGTTTCTGGTTGTGTTTCTGGCTTAGGCGCTGGTTTATTGCCTTCTTCTTTTAATTGTGCTTTTAAGTCCGCAATTTTTTCTCTATGTTGTTTGATTTCTTTGTTTAAACGTTGAATTTCTTTGTCGTTGTCCATATATTGGCCACGTAATGGCGCAACTTTTTGACCATATTCATTTACTTCTTTAACATAATCTAATTCATGTTGTTTATAAATTTTGTCTAATTTAGCTTCATAGTCTTCATATACTGCTTTATCTTTATCATTTAATTTATTTTTATCAAATTGGATATCTTTTTTCTTCGCTTCTAAATCTTCAATTGCTTTTTTTAAGTCGTTTTCTTTTCGGTGGCTTGTTTCTAATTTCTTTTCTTCTTGAGCAATTTCAGCTTTTAATTTATCAATTTTACTTTGATTTCCACTACGATCTAAATATTTGTCTAAATCATGACTACAATCTTTTTCTCCATGATATTTCATCGTATCAAAAACTAATACCCAACGTTCAGATTTACTAGACCACATGATTCCAAAAGCTCCTTGGACAGTACCAAATCCACGCTTATTATAATCATCCATAAAGTTTTCTCTATGCCCCCAGCTAGGTCCATCAGAATTCAGCATATACTCAATAGTCCCTAACGCATGATTAATTACTGTTGAATAATCTTGCCACTGACCTGCAAAGCCTAAATTTTCTCCTGTCCAATCACTACCAAATATTCTATTAATAGAATTCATATCATGATTAAAGTTAGTTGTTACATCTTCTGCACGACGCATTACCTTATTAAATGCTTCACGAGTAATTTTAAATTCATCTTGTCCTGCTTTTTTACGTGCAGCATTGATACGATTCATCAAATAAACATTAGCTTCCCAAGCTTGTTGTTCAGTTAATTTATAATTTTTAATAGGCTCTTTCCCGTTATATTTTTCTGCCCATTCTACATTCTCTTTATTTTCTTTTTCCTCATTGGGATTTTCAATTGTAATATCTGTTCCAGGTTTAATTTGCCCCACATAAACAGGTTTATGAAGTCCACCAAAATCACTGTTTACAATACTTCCCATAACAGAAGTTTGTTCATTTTTGTTTAGTTTGTCTAGCTCATCTTTCTTATCTTTGATGGTTTGTTCTGTTTTTGCACTATTATTTTGTGTTTGACTCAATTCATCTTTTTTATGGTTGATATCATTTTGAACCTTATCTTTTTCCGTATTAATTTGACTTTGTTCAATCTTATCGATTTGATCATGTATTGGTTTTGATTGTTTATCGGCTTCTTGATTAATTTCATCCACTTTATTTTGATGTTCTTGATCCACTTTATGGATTTCATCTTTTAAGTTTTGATTTTCATTTTCCAATTGACCAACTTTATTTTGGTCTTGGTTCATGTGATTAGTTTCTTTATCAATTTGATTTTGAATTTGACTTTGAGTGACTTTTTCTTCTGCTGCTGGTTGAGCTTTTGTTTCTTCTACCATAGGAGCTACTTCTTGTTTTGTTTCTGTCGCAGGTGTCACGTTTTCTACAATAGGTACTTCTGCGACTGGTGCAGAAGTGGCTTTTGTATTTTTCACCGTAATAACATTACTTTGTGGTGCCACTTCTGTATTCGCTTCTACCGTATGGTTGGTATCAATCGTATCCGCATGGGCTGTTTTTGCGTTATTCGCTGTCCCTAGACTTAACATTCCTGTTAAGACGGTAGATGCAAATAGTAATTTTTTGTAATCCATAATTTGTCTCTCTCCCTTTTTTGTAATTTCTTATTACAAACCTATTGTAAAAAGACAATTTTCACTAATTTTGTTTTTCTTTTTATTTTTCATTGAAATTCATCTTTCTTTTTTGTATTTTGACTCCATATGGCATGATTTTATGAAATTTGTTGAGAAATCATACATAACGATTCCATTTTTTTTGATATCATTAAAAAAATTAAAAAAAATAAAAATATTCTCATAAAATCATTGGTATACTTATCTTTGATTCATTTTTAAAAGACTTATAAAAGCGGAATATTTTTTATTAAGGGAGGGAAAGTATTGATCTATTCTTATATTGAGAAGGGAATTCTTCGTCGTTCCATTATCATCATTCAACTTTTTTTAAAAAATAAAATATGTTTAGATGATCTCATTCAAGAATTAGAAGTTTCTCATATGACCATTCGTAATGATTTACTATATTTTTCAGAACACTACTCGTCCTATATTGATTATTTATATACTCGATCAGGAAAAATACAAATTCATTTTAAAAAAGAAATCGATTTATGTGATATTTTATGCGATTTACTAAGTCAATCATTATTTTTGCGCTATCTATTTTTAGCCTTAATGGAAGAAACAATTTCTACTCGCTTAATTTCCAATAGAGAAAATATTTCTTTTTCTTCTGCTCACAAATTATTTAATCATATACAGCAATTTATAGAAGAAGAGTCGCTAAAAGAAAATGAATGCAAAAAAAGAATGGTTTTAATTTGCTTATCTCATTATATTCCTTTGGATACATTATCCGATATCTTCGATCCGAACTGGTTAGATCAAGCAATGAGACTTTCAAATCAAATTCTTGGAGATAAGATAGTTCATAAATTGAATCAAACACAACTAATGGTAGCTATTTACTTATATTTTGATCGAGCAACCCTATATCAATTAGAAATTCAAAAACAGGATTTTGCACAATTTCTTTCAATAGAAGAAATAAAATCTTTAATACCTAGGTTAGGACTATCAGAAGAAGAACAAGAAACAGAATTTTTTTTCTTATCTTTAATAATTTACTATCTATCGGAATCTGATACCCATAATCCATTAACTTCTATTCATCCAAATATTCAATTTAAATTAGAATCGCATCCTGAATTTCAAAAATTAAGAGAATTGATTTTTGCTTATCTACCATTAAATCATTCTGTGTTTCAAACTCATTTGTTTTACTACGTATTGCAAAAATTTTTAACATTTCAAAAATTAGGTTTTCCATTACAACTTGCTTTTTCCAAGACTTATCTTTTAGATTACTTACAACAAGAAAACTACCAACAATTTTTAATGTCCTGGGAAATGGAAAATCCACAGTATTCAAATAACGAAGATATTCTTTTCGAGTTTTTCTATTATTTAGAATTGCTAGAAGAATACAATAATATTCATAAATACATTTATATCGTTTCTCCTACAAGAGAACATTTCCATATGATTTATAATATATTGACTACGCTGATTCAAAATCAGATGATTATCATTGACCATCATCATTACCATTCGATTGAAGAAATTCCAAAAGAAAATCAAGATCAAAATACGATTATCGTATGTGACCGTCATATTCGAGAACAGGAATCTACACAAATCATTCCTTTCTCATTCAATCATCTTAATGAAGATTTATTAGAAATCCATCGTAAAATTTACAACATTGATGAAGAGAGTAAATCCTAGTATTTACTTTCTTTTTTATAAACAAAAAAGAGGTCCATCGACCTCTTTTATTATTTTGCAGAAATAAATTTTTTTCTTATCCATCCTAGATAAATCATTACCAACCAAAACATCCATCCTAAAATAACAAGCATAGGCTGAGATTTCATCCCTGTTTGTGGTAACAATTCATTGGTTTCTATCTTTTCTTCTATTTTCTCTATTTTATTTTGTCTTTCTTTTACACTTTGTTTTGGATCTCGTTTAAATTTAATAAAGACTGGAGTTTGTTTTACACAAGCATTCTCTATCGAAGTGGAATTTACTTCTTTTTGGTTTAGAACCACATTTGATTGTTCAGATACAATCTCTTTCTTTTTCTTTTCTTGTGTATAACGAGTCTTTTCTGCTTTATATTGATCAGGGGTATAGAGTGTATTTGTTTTTTGATCTAGAATGATTTCTTGGACCTCATCGTTCGTTCTATTTTTCTCTTCTACAGCTTGAGCTACCCCAGGCATAAAAATCATTTCTATTAGAAGGGGAAACATCATCAATAATTTCAATAGGTTAATACCTTTCATAATATGACCTACTTTCCATTATTAAAAAAGCTAGAACATGACAATTATTTGTTATAAAACACAATTTATAGTTCTTTTATTCTTATCACTAACTATTTTTTGACTTTTTAGAAAATACAGAATAACCCATTAATGATGCAGCAACGATTAAAGCAGCACCAGCAGCTGAAATTTTCGCAGCATCTTCTGTACCCGTTTGTGGTAAAGTACCCTCATTTATTTCCGTAGTATTACCTTCTTTTGTTGTTTCTTTAATAGCTACAGTTGAAACAGAAGGATTTTTATCTTTTTTAGCAGTAGATAATACTTTTGTAGTTTCCTTAGAAGTTATTGGAGTATTTTCCTGAACTTCTTTTGTAGTTTCTTGCGTAGAAGAAGTCGCTTGATTTTCTTTTTTGATTTCTTGATCTTTATGAGAAGTAGATTCTTCAGAAATTTCACTTGAATAAATTGGTTTTTCAGGATCTGGAGAATAAGCTCCATCTCCGGGACAATCTAGATCATTCTCTCCATCTCCTGGTTTTGTAGTTGGTCCAACAATAATCGTTCCTGATTCTTTATTTGGTTCTTTTTTGTTATTTGATGGAAAATCTAGCGATGGATATTTCCCAGTATTTGGATCTGGGGCATAAATACCATCTCCAGGATAATCTAACCAAATACTATCTTCTGTCGTCTGTTCAGAACTTTGATTTGGTTTGTAATTTACATCATGACCTGGGTCAATTTCTACTTCATCTACATTTAGACATTCATCTGCTATGCTTTTTTCTGTTGCGCTTACTGTATTTGCAGATATACCCATCATTCCTGCTAATAAGGCAGACGATACTAATAATTTTTTAAATTCCATACTCTCTTTTTTCCTTTACTCATTGAATTAAAAAAAGAGAGATCATTACAAAAATGACCTCTCTTTTCAAACTTACAAAAGGGATTATAATTCTCTTATTTTGCTAATTAGCTATTTTTGCGTTTTTTAGAAAATACAGAGTAACCCATTAATGATGCAGCAGCGATTAAAGCAGCACCGGCAGCTGAAATTTTCGCAGCATCTTCCGCACCTGTTTGTGGTAAAGTAGCTTCGTTTGTTGTTGCTTTGGCAGCTACTTCTTTCACAGCTTCTTTTGTATCTTTATGATCTAAATCAATATAAACAGGTTCTTCTGTTCCTTTTGTTGTATCTGCTTTCACTTGATCAAATGATCCATCAATTACTGGCGCAACTACTGTATCTTTAATATCAGAAGTTCCTGGTTTTGTTGTGTTGCCTTTATTTTGATCTTTATTTTGATCTTTGTTTTGGTCTTCGTTTTGATCTTTATTTTGGTCTTTATTTTGATCTTTGTTTTGATCTTTGTTTTGATCAATTAAGTAATTATCATCAATACCACCATCTGCTCCTGGTGTTGTTGGTCCAATAATTACAGGTTTGCTTGGTTTTTCTGGTTTGTTTCCTGGTTCGCCTTGGCCAAAGTTTGGATCTAATGGTTCACGATTTGGTTCGCCTTGACCAAAGTTTGGATCTAATGGTTCACGATTTTGATCCACACCAAAGTTTGGATCACCAACTACTGTATCGTCTCCAGCATCTACACCAAAGTCTGGGTCGATATTTTCATCTTTGTCTGATGTTCCGCCGTTTGATTCAGATTGACCAAAGTTTGGATCACCGATAACATCTCCATCTGGTTTGTAATTTACGTCAAACCCTGGATCCATCGCATGTCCATTATTTTCTGGTGTTTGACCAAAGTTTGGATCGCCAACTACAGTGTCATCATTAGGATTTACATTAAAATCTGGATCTATGTTTTCATCTTTTTCAGATGAGTTATCTACTGTTGGATGTTCTGGATGACTGAATCCTGGATCTACTACATCTTCAGGTTGACCTTGACCAAAATCTGGATCCACTGTAGGTTTATTTGGATGATTGAATCCTGGATCCACTACATCTTCAGGTTGGCCTTGACCAAAGTTTGGATCTACAGGAGCCGCTTTTGTATTTTTAACTGTAATAATATTTGCTTGATTTGCTTGAGGTGCGTTTGTTTGCACTGCATTTGTATTTGCTTCAACAGTATCTGCATTTACTGTTGTATCTGCGACAGAAGATACACCAATAACACCTGCTAATACTGCAGATGATAATAATAATTTTTTAAATTCCATTGTACTTTCTCCTTTTAAAATACCCTTTTTAAGAAATGCTATACAGACATCTCATATAACACATGGATATTCTAGCAAAAGAAGAAAAGCAGAATTTTCATTTTTTGATTCTTTTCTCTATTCTCTCAATTACAAAATGAGATTTTTTTAATGTAATTTTTCCACAATGAATACCATTGTTCAATTTGTTACGCACACACTGTCTTTTGTCCTTCGCTTTATTTTAATTTCTTAAAGAAAGAAAAAAAGAAAAATATTTATTGTATTTTGTCAATAAAAAAAGAAGAGACCCAAAAGCCTCTTCTTCTTTTCTTTCATGACTGCAGAAAGGATTATGCTCCCATATTTTTCCATTCGGCAATAGAGAAACGATGCAAATCAAGTAAGGCATGTTGATTTACTTTCATTTCTCCTAATAATTCAATTTCTTTATCTGAACAATATCCATAGGCTAAAATATAGGCAATATCTTCTTGATTGAATAAGAACAAATCTTTACCGTAAAAGCCATCTGGATATACACAACCACTGTACTCAAAATATCCTTCTTGTCCATTTTTTTGCACAATAGGATAACGTCCAATAATCATTACATCACAATCTAAATGAAATAGACGAACGACAGTACCAATGGTTAAAATTGTATTTACCACAAATAAGTTCCTATACTAGCAATTAGCTATTTTTGCGTTTTTTAGAAAATACAGAGTAACCCATTAATGATGCAGCAGCTACTAAAGCTACACCTGCAGCTGAAACGGCAGCAGCGTCTTCTACACCTGTTTGTGGTAATTTAGCTTCATCTGTTGTTGTAGCAGCAGCTACTTTTTTCACTGTTTCTTTTGCATCTGTGTTTGCTAAATCAGTGTAAACTGGTGCTTCTGTTCCTGTTGTTGTATCTGCTTTGACTTGATCAAATGATCCATCAATCACTGGCGCAACTACTGTATCTTTGATATCAGAAGTTCCTGGTTTTGTTGTGTTCTCTGTTGTGTTGTCTTTATTTTGATCTTTATTTTGATCTTTATTTTGATCTTTGTTTTGGTCTTTATTTTGATCTTTATTTTGATCAATTAAGTAATTATCATCAATACCATTATCTGCTCCTGGTGTTGTTGGTCCAACGATTACAGGTTTATTTGGTTTTTCTGGTTTGTTTTCTGGTTCGCCTTGACCGAAGTTTGGATCTAATGGTTCACGATTTGGTTCGCCTTGGCCAAATTCTGGATCAACGCTTGGTTTATGATCTACGCCAAAGTTTTCATCGATTCCATCACCAGCACCTGGTGTTGATGGTCCAACAACAATTCCGTTATCATATTCAGGTTTCTGGTCTACGCCAAAGTTTTCATCAATTCCGTCACTAGCACCTGGTGTTGTTGGTCCAACGACAATTCCGTTATCATATTCAGGTTTTTGGTCTACGCCAAAGTTTTCATCAATTCCGTCATTAGCACCTGGTGTTGATGGTCCTTCAACGATTCCATTATCATATTCAGGTTTTTGATCTACGCCAAAGTTGTTATCCACACCATTATCTGGTAAAACTACCTCTGATCCTGTTCCATTAATGATAGTGTCTGCACTTACAGTATCAGTATTTGTTGCAGCAGATACCCCAATAACACCTGCTAATACTGCAGATGATACTAATAATTTTTTAAATTCCATTATATTTTCTCCTTTTTAATACCCTTTTTGTCGATATGGTTCATATCACAATCCTATTCTATCGAAATTAAAAGTCTAGTTTTTTTTGTATTTTAATTTTCTCATCATTTTCTCAATTTTATTTTTTTCAACAGAAAAAATCACAAGTGGAAAACACTTATTTATTTTTGTTTTTCTTATCATTTCTGTATTTTTACATACAGTTTAACTTTTTAATTTTTTGAGAATTTTTATAGAAATAAATAAAAATAAAAAGTCACAAACTTTTAAATGCGTTATAGTACTTTATGAAGGAAGAAGAAATCCTTCGTACCCTGATAAAATTCTTTATATAGTATGAAAAAAATTCATGTACACTATTATTCCTTTCTGAATTTTGATTCAACGGAGGGATAACTTGATTTACAATTACATTGAAAAAACAATTTTACGTCGGGCAGTGATTATATCAAATTTATTCATTACAAATGATATTTCTTTAGAAACCCTAGCTAAAGATTTAAACGTCTCACAAATGACGATTCGTAATGATTTGTTCTATTTTTCAGAACAATTTAAAGATTGTATTGACCAAATTTATACAAAAACAGGAGATATTACAATTCATTTTAAAGAAGAAATAGATTTAACCACTATTCTGCGCAATATTTTAAATCAATCCTTATTTTTAAAATATTTATTTTTAACGTTAATGGATGAAGAGGTTATTCCTTCAGAAATCGCCAGAATAGAAAATGTATCTCCTTCTTTAGCTCATAAGGTTTGTACAAAAATTCGAAACTTTATAGATGAAGAGCAACTAAAAGATAATGAATTAAAGAAAAGAATGATTCTCATTTGTTTATCTCGCTATCTTAACCTATCAGAAGTAGATTCTATTTTTGAGCAAGATTGGTTAGATGAAGCGATTCAAATCGCTAGTAAATTAGTCGTAATGAAATCTATTACGCAAAGTAATTTTACCCAATTAGTCTTTGCTGTTTATCTATTTCTAGATCGAGCAACGCTCTATCCTTTAAACATCGATTTAGAAAAATTATTACCTTTGAATGTAGAAATTAAAGCAGAAGATACGAAAGATTTTTTACCATGTGATGATACGATGAGCAATGAAGAATTGGAACAGGAAGCTTTCTTTTTATCTCTTGTCTGCTACTATTTATATGAGCCCAAAGTAAATGGTTCTATGTTAAATAACCATTTAAATCTTCAATTTGAACTAGACCAAGATAATGATATTCATATTTTAAGAAAATTTATCTTTTCTTCTTTAGATATGAGTCATCTAGTTTTGCGTACGAATTTGTTCTACTATACGCTTCAAAAATTCATTACTTTCCAATATATTGGATTTCCTTTGAAGCTATGCTTTTCTTATCATTATATTGATTATTTTTATTATGATGATAAGTATCAATCCATTGTCCGCAATTGGAATGAAAGTAAAAATAAACCTTTACTATTAAACGATGATATTTCTTTTGAATTTTTCTATCATTTATATTTATTGAAGCAATACTCCAGCATTCATAAAAATATCTTTATCATTGCATCCAATAGCGAACAATTCCATATCTTGTACAATATTTTGTCAACGATGCTACAAGACAAAACTATTATTGTGGATCCAAAATTTTATCATTCAATCAAAGAAATTCCACAAGATAACTTGAATAGCCAATCTATCATTGTTTGTGATCGAAATATTCAAGAAAAATCAAGAGAGAATATTGTACCGTTTTCTTTAAACCATGTAAAAGAAGACTTATTAGACTTAACAAAAAGAATTTATGATTTATAATACTAAAACACAAAAGGATAGTAAGCACAGTGCTTACCATCCTTTTTTTCTTCTAATAATCCTCTTCTTCCATGTTTTCTTCCATCTTTTTTTGTTTTTCCACCAAATATTTACAACACGTGCGACAATTCAAACGTTCTCCAAGCTCAGAGAGACGCTTTGGATTGCCACGAAGATGATAATTTTTATTTTTTAAATAAGCCCAAAGTTTTGGATTCTGTTCCTGCCACTCCTTTGTCTCTACAGGAATACAGGGAAATAATTCCCGACCATAATCCAAAAAATACGCCGCAGTTTTTAGATGATTATATAAGACACGGATATCACAATTTAGGGCATATGAGGTGTGGTCACAAAAATAAATGCGCACGGCAAGTTGATCAAATTCTTTATGCCACATCGTGATTCCTGCTAAATTCAACCAAATGCGTTCGGTTCCTTGCATAAAATAAACCCAAATTCCATCACCTGTAAAGAAAGGAACGTTATATACCGGCAAATGCTTACTTTGATTGGCATATTGTAAAAACATTCTCCATTCTTGATAGGCTGCTTCATATTCTTGACAGAATACTTGATTGCTCATTTGTTTCATGTGAGACCTCCTCCTCCTTCTTTTCATCCTTTATTGTATTTTAATTTTCCTTATAAAATAACCTTTTTTTATAATTTTCAAAGCACATTTCATTTTTGTTTTTATTTTATTTTTTTGTCATACTAGGGGTGAAAAAAGGAGGGATTTTAATGGATAATGAAGAATGGATTCGTTTATCTCGACAAGCGTTATATCAAGCACATATCTACCGCCATAATTGTAATTACGAAGACTACCAACAGATTGCACTAGAAGAAGGATGGAAAGTTATACAAAAGAAGCCTGACGCAAAAAAGAGCTATCTATTACAAGCGATGGTTTGGCGGATTCAAGATGAAAAATATCGTACCCAACGACGCAGTCGAGAAATTGCGACGGCGGTTGAAGAACAAAATCAACCGACCACAACCTTTTCTGAAGAAGAGGAACTCTTTTGGAACCTTTTGTACTATGAAGTACAAGCGAAACTGACGCAAATCGAATGGATTATTCTCCATCATTACTTTCATTATGGAGAAACCTTACAAGAAATTGCAGGACACTCTCCTTATACCCTCTGTCAACTCCATTATTGGAAGAAAAAATGCCTTTTTCATCTACAAGAATTTTATCAAAAAGAAAAGGTTGGAGACTAAACTCCAACCTTTATTCTTTTTCTTTCACATTTTCTTTGAGATTTTTTCTTGTATGTAAAGGTTTAGCAAAGATCATACGACCCGCTGCGGTTTGTAAAGCGGTAGTCACAACCACAGGAATCGTTTCATTCATGTGGTTCTTTCCTTCTTCTACGACAATCATCGTACCATCATCTAAGTACGCTACCCCTTGAGCACGTTCTGTACCTTCTTTGACAATCGTTACCGTCATTTGTTCTCCTGGAATTACTACCGGTTTAACGGCATTGGCTAACGCATTGATATTTAACACTTTTACGTTTTGGAATTCACAAACTTTATTTAAGTTAAAGTCGTTTGTGACCACTATTCCATCTAATAGTTTTGCCAACTTGATTAATTTTGTATCCACTTCATCAATATCTTCAAAATCTCCTTCATACATCTCCACTTGGATGCCTTCTTCTTTTTGTAGTTGGTTTAAAATATCCAAACCACGACGTCCACGGACACGTTTTAGGCTATCAGCAGAGTCAGCGATGTACTGTAGTTCATATAAGACAAATTTGGGAATTAAAATTGTTCCTTCAATAAATCCAGTTTTTGCAATGTCGTAAATACGACCATCAATAATTACACTTGTATCCAAAATCTTATATTTTCTAAAGTTATCGCCTTCTTTGCGTTCTAGCACCTCTCCTTTTGTAGAAGTAGATTTCTCTTTTTCTTGACGACGGAAGAGATGATTCAGTTCATCTCCTTTGGTTTTAATTGTGTAATACCCAAGGTATCCGCAAAGTAACATAATACACGCTGGAATGACGTTATTGACAAAAGGAATCTGTAAACGATAGAACGGTAAACTCAACAGTGAACCGACTAACAATCCTAAAATTCCACCAATCGCACTTCCTAACAAGCTTGTCAGGCTGCGTTTTTTCATATCCAGTTCTAAGTTTCTAATCCAAGCAATCAATTTCTTTTCAAAGAAAAAGGCAAGGAGTAAGAAAATTGCTCCACCAATTAAGGCATTACTTAACGTTGATTGTAATAATGGGAAATCAAGATGTAATAGTTTCCACAGCCACGGTAGAAACGCGATTCCACAAGAAATTCCAATCATTACGATAAAGAAGCGTAAAAACCAGCGTTTATGGCGCTCTTTTTTCAAAGCTTCTTCTTCTTTTTTCTTATTGGAAGACATAGCGTATCGCCTCCTTTATTGTCGCTACTCCAATTACTTCAATTCCAGCAATTGGTTTCCAATCTTGTAAGTTGTTTTTGGGAATAAAAATACGTTGGAAGCCTAATTTTTTCGCTTCCTGAATTCGTTGTTCCACACGAGTTACACTACGGATTTCTCCTGTTAAGCCAATTTCACCGACAAAGCAGTCTTTGGATTGCGTTTCCTGTTCTTTATAGCTAGAAACAATCGCCATCGCGATTGCTAAGTCAATCGCTGGCTCATCCAGCTTCACGCCTCCCGTTGCTTTTAAATAGGCATCTTGGTTTTGTAAGGAAAGTCCACTTCGTTTTTCTAAAACAGCTAAAATCAAACTAATGCGATTATAATCCAAACCAGAAGAAGTACGACGCGCATTTCCATAGAGTGTCGGACTTAATAAGGCTTGAATCTCTACTAAAATTGGACGTGTTCCTTCCATCGCTACGACAATCGCTGAACCACTCGCTCCTTCTAATCGTTCTTCTAAAAAGACTTCAGATGGATTTTTGACTTCGACCAATCCTTGTTGGCGCATTTCAAAAATACCAATCTCATTGGTTGAACCAAAACGATTTTTCACCGCTCGTAAAATACGGAACGATTGATAACGGTCCCCTTCAAAATAAAGTACCGTGTCGACCATGTGTTCTAACATTCTTGGCCCAGCAAGAGCTCCTTCTTTTGTGACGTGTCCAACAATAAAAATCGCAATGCCATTTGTTTTAGCAATCTTCATCAAGTCTGCGGTGGTTTCACGTACTTGACTGACACTTCCTGCAGCACTTGTGATGTCTTCTTCCACCATCGTTTGAATAGAATCCACAATTACGATGTCTGGTTGTAAATCTTCAATCGCATGACGAATTTCTGTCATGTTGGTTTCAGGATAGATATAAAAGTCATTTCCCTTTTGAGATAGACGTTCAGCACGTAATTTTACTTGCTCGCCACTTTCTTCCCCTGTTACATATAACACTTTTTGTTCTGCCAAGGTGAGTTGTTGTGAAATTTGTAACAGAAGGGTTGATTTTCCGATTCCTGGATCCCCACCAATTAAAACTAAAGAGCCTGGAACGACGCCTCCTCCCAATACGCGATTGAGTTCACTTAATTCTGTCTGGATACGATCCACTTTGCTATGTTGAATCGATGTTAATTTTTGCGGCTTGCTTCTTTCTCCTTGTAGAGAAACACGATTATGCCGATCCTCTTTGACAGGGACCGTCTCTTCTCGTTCTTCTACGATGGTATTCCATTGACCACAGTTTGGGCAACAGCCGATATATTTAAAGGTTGTATACCCACATTCTTGACAAACAAACCGAGTTTTTGCTTTTTTTGCCATATCGTTGTCAACTTGAAAAGTTGATGGTCCCTCCTTTGTTCAATAGTAATGTTGTTCTTAAATTTATTCTACCACATTCTTTATTTTTTCTTTTGGATTTGAATAGTCCTTTGCTTTTTCTTAAGTGATTATTAGATTTATTTTTATTTTTCGCTTTTCAACCCCAAAATAGTATATAATATGTAAATAAAAAAAGAGGGAGTTTGTCTCCCTCTTGTAGATGAGTCGTTAATGAAACAATTCATGCATTAGACCAATGAAACTGACTAAGAATAAACCAAACTGCAATAAAAGTTGAATTTCTTCCATGTCGACCTCACCCTTTCATCTACACTTATTATTATATACAATGTCGGTTGTAAACCTAGAGCACATTTCGTTAGAGTTATGGATACAATTTTATATAAAGGAGAAAATTATGAACAAAATCATTGAATTTGCTAAAGAACAGTTAGTGAATGTCACCGATCAACACGATTTCTTTCATGCACAACGTGTCGCGCAAATGGCGATTGAAATTTATCGTCGTGAAGTCAAAGTCGTGCACCAACATGATGAAGATATGTTATTAGCGATGGGCTATCTACATGATACACTTGCCCATCACCAAGAAGACGAAGCTTATATTGAAACCGTACAGTCTTTATTAGCAGAAGAAAGCTTTACCCCAGGAGAAAGTTCTGAAATTATTCGCGTAATGAAACATTTTGCGAAATTCCGCAACTCATTACATAAAGAAGCTCCTCTTTCTTTCCTTGGCCGTTGTATTAATGATGCTGATTTATTGGATGATCTAGGTGCGATTGGTATTGCCCGTATCTTTTCTTATGGTGCTAAACATGACCAGCCTCTATATGATCCAGAAAATCGCAATAACAGCGTCCAATATTTTTACAATAAATTATTACAATTAGACCAGTATATGAGCACCCTAACTGGCACAAAGGTTGCCCGCCAACGCATTGAGTTTATGCGTACCTATTTAGTACAATTTTGGGCAGATTGGGAAGTAGACTTACCCGATTCATTAAAATAAAATTAGGAATTTACACATTTAATCTTTACTTTTATTTATGTTTTCGTTAAAATAAAAGTGTAAAGAAGAGGATGTTTTTTCCTTTTCTCTATTGCATGTATCAGTGCTTGTGAAATACTTATACATAACAAAATATTCTTTTTTTATTCAAAAGAATAGTAACTTTCTATTCATATTCATTCCGATTCGTGAGAGCTTTCTCACAAACGTTCAAAGAAGATAGTTCGGCTATCTTCTTTTTTTGTTATAATGAAGTGGAATGAAAAAAATAGAAAGGAGGAGCCTAGCGCTTTTCAAAAGAATGATGCAAAAGTTATTTCACAATGTAAAACACTATTTACAACAAAATAAAATTCCTCTACTCTTTGCGTTTTTCATCCCCTTAATTGTGATGGTAGGACTCTACGCAAGTTTAGGAATTTACCCTGGAAGTAGTCGCTCGATTTTAGCAAGCGATGCGTTTTCGCAATTTTCAAACTTCCATGCCAGCTTTAACAACGTATTAAAAGGAGATCAAAGTCCGTTTTATACTTTTAATGCCGGATTAGGACTAAACTATTACGCCCTAATTTCTTATTATTTAGGAGGATTATTTACTCCCCTTGTAGTCTTTTTTAACAACAGCCACATGCCAGATGCCCTTTACTTTTTAACTCTGTTAAAAATTGCTTGTGCTGGACTGGCTTGTTTTGTTTTTGTCCGCGAAGTCTTTCCAAAGCTTCGTACGACCTTACAATTAGGACTTTCAACGACATATAGTTTGATGTCCTTTACTCTAGCCCAATCAGAATTAATTATGTGGTTAGATGCCTTTGTTTATTTACCATTGGTAATTTTAGGAATTCATCGTCTCTTTGCAGGGAAAAAGCCAACCGTACTTTTTGTAAGTTACTTACTCTTATTTATTTCTAACTACTACTTTGGCTTTATGATTGGATTATTCTCGTTCTTCTATTTCTTGATTTGTTACGCAAATCACTGGAAAGAACACAAAAAAATCATTATCCCATATTTGATTACAGCCCTTTTAGCTGGGTTTGCGGCGATGATTATGATTTTACCAATGTTTTTAGATCTACGAAACAACGGTGAAACGTTAACCCAAATTGCCAAATGGAAAACCGATGCGACAGGAATTTGGGATTTAATTGCTAAAAATATGGTGGGTGTGTATGATACAACGAAATACAATTCTATCCCATTTATCTATATTGGACTTTTACCATTGATTTTTGCGGTCTTTGCCTTCTTTAAAAAGACTCTGACCATCGTCCAAAAAGTCGGCTTTTTCTTATTAGGAGCATTATTAGTCGCAAGTTTCTATATCGAACCTTTGAATCTTGTTTGGCACGGATTCCATTCTCCATACATGTTCTTATTCCGTTATAGTTTCTTGTTCTCGTTCTTAATTCTTGTGCTTGCCGCTTATGGACTAGAAGCTTGGACGAAGGAAAATAGCTTCCAAGTTGCAGGTATTAGTATCGCTTGGATTTTTATTTTTAGTCTGTTTTGGTTTATCCATAAAAACGGAACTTATGTTTATATCCAACCGATTCAATATTACTTAACAATGATTTTTCTTTGTTTCTATACCCTATTTTTCATTTGTTACCAAAGAAAAATTTTACCGTTCCATTGGATTGGCTTTTTAACACTCTTTACCATGACCGTCGAAGCGACTACCAATGGTTATTTCATGTTAAATGGAATTTTAGACGATTGGAACTATGCAAGTCGCTCATTATACACTGAACCAAGAAAAGATATTTTACCTCTCGTTGAAAAAAGTAAAGAACTCTCTCACGGTGTGAAATATCGTCTAGAAGACCTAGATCCAATTTCTGTGAATGATTCTTTTAACTTCAATTACAGTGGTGTAGGGATGTTCTCTTCGATTCGAAATCGTAACTCTTCTTCATTAATGAACCAACTTGGTTTCCGTGCTCGTGGAACGGCTCTAAACGCTCGTTATGAGAACAATACACTATTAATGGATAGTTTACTTGGCGTTCGTTATAACATCAGTAAATCGCCAGTGACGAAGTTTGGCTTTAAAGAAGTAGACAAGAAAGGTGACTATCGTCTATTTGAAAATCAATATGCCTTACCTTTAGGAGTAAAAACTTCAAATGCATATCAAGACATTAAATGGGTAGATAATGATAACTTAGGCGATCAAAAGAACTTAGTGAATGCTCTAAGTGGTCAAAACAATATTTACTACACAAGTTCTCGACCAAAACTAGTGGAAGAAGAAAATAGTATCGTGCGTACAGAAAAAGGCATTGCGACTTTTAAAGCGATTGATTCTTCAAAACCACAAAACTTAATCTATGAAGTCTTTATTCCTGCTTGGAGTCAAGCTTACTTTAGTATCTTCCCAGAAAACTTCGGTGCGGTTTCTGGCACAAGTGCGACCGTAAGTAAAGTCGGTGGCGGACATAAGAGCGATATTAAGATGACTGGACAATATTACAACCTTGGTTATTTTGATAAGAATACAAAACTTCGCTTCCGCCTAACCTTAGAAGGCAAAGGAGAAGTGAAATTAGTCTCTCCACCCGTTATTAACTTAAATCTTAAAGCTTATGAAAAAGCCTTTAAGACCCTAAAAGAAAACGAAGTACCGTTTAAAGTAAAAGGAAGAAAAGCAGAAGCAACGATTACGATGGAAAAAGGACAAACGAATGTCTTTACAACCATTCCATTTGATAAAGGATGGTCCGTCTATGTCGATGATAAGAAAGTCGAAGCTCAATCCTTCCGTGATGGCTTCTTAACTTTCTCTGTTCCAGAAGGAAAACATAAGATTGAACTTTCTTTCTTCCCACAAGGATTAAAAGTTGGTATTGTCTTATTTGTTCTTTGTACAACGGCCTTTTTCTTCTATCAACGGAAGTATCGTAAAGAGCGATATCTTTCATAATTTTTAAAGAGGAATCAAATTGATGTTGATTCCTCTTTTTTTGTGTTATAGTCGCTTTAGAGGTCGAGAAGACTTCGAATGAAAAGGAGGAATATTTATGTTTTTAGAAGAACAAGCACCAAAAGAAGTATTCCGTTGGTCTGAGGTATTACCAGTGAAAGAAGGAGAATTCACCAGTCAACCGGTGTTATTACAAACAGAAGTGGATGCTTTATTGATTTCTTTAGATGGAGGACAAAAAATCCCTGCGCATGAAACAGAAAAAACAGCGATTTTAACCTTCTTATCTGGAGAAGCAGAAGTAACCATTGATGATGATATTTATACACTACATGAAGGAGAAGCGATTATTATTCCTCCTCATGCCGTACATGCGTTATATGCGGTTCGTCCATTCCAAATGATGTTAGTCAAACGCTAGGAGGGAAATCTCATGGAATACATTGAAGAACATATTGATTTATCGATTGAAGAAGCAGCTCGTCGTTTTGAAGCTTGGGTCACTGAACGTGGAATGAAGATTTTTGATAAAATCGACCAATGCAAAGAAGCACGCCAAGTGGATTTAACGATTGAACCTACGCTTTATTATATTTTTGGCAATCCAAAAGTTGGGACATTGTTAATGCAACAAGATGACCAAATCACTTTTGAATTACCATTGAAGTTATTACTCATTGGGGACAACAAGGGAACCAAAGTGATTTACAAAAATCCAAAAGAATTTGTCCATCATGACCGTTTGAATGAACAAGGACAACAAATTTTGGATCATATGTGCCAATTTTATGCGGGCTACTTAGAACGTTGTAAATAAAAAAAGCTCTCTTGATAGAGAGCTTTTTTAGTGGGATTTTGGAAGACATTTAGTAGTACAGTAGTATAGTTGTATGCATAACATGCATGTATGCCTTAGGGAAAGTTTTTTAGTTAGCGATAGATGAATATATCAATGTGTGAATGTATTGATGTATCGATGTGCTGATGTATGAATGTATACATGTGTACAAGTATACTTTTCAAAGAAAGTTTATTTTAGCTACAAAGATACATGGCTACATGGATAAAAAGATACATGTAGCCATGTACCTTTTTATCTTTTATATAATTTCATACTTTAACACTTTAACACTTTAACACTTTAACACTTTAACACTTTAACGTTTTCATGATTCTATACATGAAAACGTTAATATATCGGTATACCGATATATTATGGGTATATTAAGATATCAGAATATCGATATTCTGATATATCGATATATTAAAAGATGAAAAAACACCTAGACGCGATGTCTAGGTGTTTTATTTATATTGTTGGATTATTTTTTAGGTTTCGTATGATCCATTGTTCCAGTAATAGAATCATCTAAGTCCATTTCAATAATATGTTTAGCACGTTCATTTGTTGGGAAAATTAATCCATCAATCCATACAGGTGCTTTGTTTAAGTTATTATCTTTGGCATCTTTATCCATATCTGGGTAGCGAATAACACCACAGAATGAATTATATTTCGGTGCTGTCCCTACACCTGATAAAGTATTTTTATCGCCAAATACTTTAGATTGTGGGCAATTATTAGGAACTTTTGGCAATGTCCAACCACTTAAATCTAAATGAGTTAATTTTGGTGTATCAAAGAACATTGAAGTAATTTTTCCTACATTATCCGTATTCCATTTAGACAAATCCAATGTTGTTAAGCTTTTGGCATCCGAGAACATAGAACTGAAGTCTGTAGCCTTTGAAGTATTTAAGTTTTCAATCCCTTTAATTGATTCACTTGTATTAGCACAAAATGTTTTAAAGAAAGAAGTTGTATTTGAAGTATCTAGTCCAGATACATCAATTGTTCCCATGTAAGAGAATGTTCCCCATAGTTTATCTCCAGTAGTAACCTTTTGTCCGTCTACTTCTTTGAATGTTACTGGAACTTGTTGAGCATTAACAACTACTTTTTCTTTTAAATCAGTATCGTCAATAATAGGATTTAAATATGTAGATGGATCTTGATACTTGATATTTAATTCTACTGGCATATCTTTTAATTTACCAGGAATTACAATTTTATCTTTACGATAAATAATACCATTTTTCTCTTTTTGACTTTCATCAATAGCTAATGGTTTATATTTTGTTAATACAACTTTCCCATCTTTTACTTCAGAATCCCAATGATTAATTTGTAAATCATTAATAGCTTTATCTAAAGCATCTTTAGAATTAGCTTTATTATGAGCTGTTTCTTTTGTAATTGTTGCTGGAGTTAATTGAATTGCTTCTTGAGCTTTTTTCAATTCTTCTTTTAATTTATTAAATGTATCTGCTGTATAGAAGTCTTCATCAGTACCTTGATTTCCTTCTTTAGCTGCATCATTTTCTTTAATGATACGTTCTGCTTTATCGATAGCTTCTTCCAATTCTTTGTTTTGCGCCGCATCGATTGCATTTACTAAAGCTTTAGCAGTATCTAAGATTTCATTGATATCTTTTGCTGTTCCTTTCTTCGCAGCTTCTGCAAAAGCATCTAATTTAGCTTTAGGGTCTGTTTGATTTTCTGTAGCTAATTTATCAATTGCTTTTTTCGCTTCATCATAGAACGCTTTTGTATTTTCGGCATTGATCTTCAAGTTGTCTAATGCATCATTTAATTTTTTCGCAACTTCTTCAACTTGTTGTGCTGTCATTTCTTTTGTTGCTGTATTAGTTGCTCCAAAAGCTTGAGGATCTTTCTTCAATTCAGTCATTGTATCTGTAGCTTCTTTGTAAGCAACTTTTAATCCGTTGAAGTCTTCAAATAAAACTTTAGCAGCTTCTTCGTGTGCTTTTAATTTGTTTGCTTTGGCAATTGCTTCACTTAATGCTTGACCTTGAGTATAAGTTGGTTGAACTTTTAAAGCATCCGCAATTTTATCTAATTTTGCTTTTGCTGCATCAACAGCTTTTTTATCTGTTTTAGCGTCGTCTACAACTTTTTGGATTTCATCAAAGACTTTATTTAATTTAGCTTCTTGATCTTTTGTTAAATAGTAGTCTTTTGCTAATTGTTTTGTCGCTTCTAATGCATCTTTTAAGTTTGTAGTGTCTAATTTCACACCAGCAATTGCTTTTTCTAATTCATCTGTTGCTTTCTTGATGTCTTCTTTAGAAGCTGCACCTTTTTTCGCTTCTTCTAACACTTTTTTCGCAACGTCTAATTTAGCTTTTACTTCATCTGTTCCAGTTAAACCAGGAGTTCCAACTAAACTTTCTGCACGTTTAATAGCATCTTCTAATGCTTTTACATCTGCAGGTTGTAATGCTTTGATTGCTTCATCTAATTGAGCTGGAATTTTCTTAATTGCATCTAAGTTATCACCTTTAACTGTTTCTTTAGCAGCATCGATAACTTTTTGTGCAGCTTCTTTAGATTCTTTTGAAGCGTTTGATTTAGCTAATTCAGCTTCTGCTTTTTTAATTGCTTCTTCTGCAGCTTTTTTCGCTTTTTCTAATTCAGATTGTTCTGGTTTTACCTCTGGTTTTTCTGGATTTGTTGGTTTATCTTCAGTAACTACATCTAAAGCTTCTACATTGGCATAACCTACCCATGTGTCTCCATCGTATAATGAAGCATATTTCTTACCATTTCCGTAAGTGTATACATATTTTGCAGTTAAATCTTTACCTTTATAGTCTGCTAATTTTGCTTTTTTAGTGTAGAAGTGGTCACTATATGTGTTCCATTCTTTAGCTACTTTAACTTTAGAATCAGCAGCTGCTACTTTTTTGGCTGTTAGATCTTCTACTACTGAAGAATCTACATAACCTGTCCATGCTTCTTTAGATTGTTCTGTTGAGTAATATTTTTTACCATCGATCGTATAGTAACGAGTAACTTTGAAGTTTACTCCTTTACTTGCATCAAAACTATCTTTTGTTTGTTGGAAGTATAAGTTGGCAAATGATTTTGTATTTTTTTTCAAAGTAACATATTTACTTTCTTTTGTTGAAGTAACTTCTTTTAAGTTAGATTTTGAAGTATATCCTTGCCATACTTCTTTTCCTTCAGCATCTTTAGAATATACTGAGTAATATTTTTGTCCATTTCCTAATGTATATTCGTATTTTGCAAATACTACGCGTTCTGCATTGTCAGTATTTTTAGCTGTCCAATAGAAGTTTTTCCACACGTTAGCTTTTCCATTTAATACAAATTGACCTTCAGCTTTTTCAGCATTAAAATCTTTTGTATCTTTACGATCAATATATCCACGATATGCTTTTTTACCATCTTTATCTGTTTGGTATACACGATATACATGTTTACCATCAATATTACGGTATCCGTCTACTTGATATACAGTACCATTTTTAGGGGTAGTTGATTCTTTTAATTTTGAATTTTGCATGGCTTGTAGATACAGTAACTTTTTTGTTTTCTGCTTTAATTTCAGAAGTTGCAGCATTAGCAACTGTAGCTCCTAATAAAGCACTTGAGATTAATAGGGTGCTTAAAATAGCTTTTTTACTCATCACTTATCTCCTTAATATGTGAATTTTTTATTAATTTCTTATTTAATAAAATTTTACTCACATTTATAAATTTTAGAAAGTTCATAATTTAAGAAAAGATATGAAAAAAAGTCAGTGCGTATTACACTGACTTTTTCGGTAAAAGTAAAATTGTCTTTTAAATATTTTTATTTTTGAACTTCTTTATTAGAAGTTGATTCTTATTTTTTATTTTTTAGTTGGTTTTGTATGTTTAAAATCTCCAGTAATAGATTGATCCAATGCCATATCAATTACCTTTTTCGCATGTGAATCTGTTGGGAATGTTAATCCATCAATCCAAACACGGTCTTTCCCTTCTTGTACTTTAGAGTTAATATGAATTACTCCACAGAAGGAATTATATTTTGGAGCTGATCCTGTATCTTTACCTTCCAATGTATCCTTAGAACCAAATACTTTTGATTGTGGGAATGAATCTGAAATATTTGTTAATTTCCACCCACTTAAGTTTAGGTTAGTTAATTTTGGTGTATTGAAGAACATAGATTTAATAGTTGTTGCTGATTCCATATTCCATTTAGATAAATCTAATGATGAGATAGAAAGAGCAGATGAGAACATTTCACCAAAGTTTTTACCTTTTGCAGTATTTAAGTTTTCAATTCCTTTAATCGTTGCACTTGTATTACCTTTAAATGTGCTAGCAAAGGATTCCGCATTTGAAGTATCTAATCCAGACACATCAATAGTTCCCATGTAAGCAAATGTTCCATCTAATTGTTTTCCTGTAGTTACTTTTTGACCATCGACTTCTTTAAAGGTTACTGGAACTTTCTGACCATTAATAGTTTTACCGTCAGAAGTTTTTTCTCCACTTTTAACAATTGGATATAAATAATTATCCACTGTTTGAATATCTAATTCTACTGATTTACCTTTTAATTTACCAGGAATAACAATTTTATCTTGACGATAAATGATATTGTTTGCAGCCTTTTGATTTCCATTAATTGCTAAAGGAATATATTCTGTTAAGATAATTTTTCCATCTTGTTCAGTGTATTTCCAATGAGCGATTTGTAATCCTTTAATAGCATTGTTTAAAGCAACTTTTGTAGTTTGTTTGTCATACATATTATCTTTATGAATGTCTGAAACTTTTAAGTCTAATGCTTTTTGAGCTTCCGCTACAGCTTCTTTTAATGCATTAAATGTTTTTTCTGTATAGAAGTCTTCGTTAGTACCTTGGTTTCCTGGTTTTGCTGCATCATTTTCTTTGATGATTTCATTTGCTTTATCAATAGCTGCTTTTAATTCTTTGTTTTGAGCATCATTGATTGCATTTACTAAATTATTTGCTGCTTCTACGATTTGTTTGAAGTTTTTAGCTGTTCCTTTTTTAGCAACATCTACAAATGCTTGTAATGCTTTATTTGCAGCATCTTGATCTGCTGAGTCTAATTTAGCAATTGCACCTTTTGCTTGGTTGTAGAACCATTTTGTGTTTTCAGCATTGATTTGTAAGTTGTTTAATGCATCATTTAATGCATCTGTAACTTTCTTCACATCAGCTGCTGTTAATGGTGTTGTCGCTGTGTTTCCTTTATCTGAATCTTTTTTCAATTCATTCATGATTTGTTCTGCATCATTATATGTTGCTTTTACAAGACCAAAGTTTTGGAATAGGACATCTCCATATTTATCTAATTTTTGTGCTTTTTGTAATGCATCATTTAAAGCTTTACCTTCAGTTGCTGTAGGTTGTTTTTGTAATTCTTCTTTTGCTTTTACTAATGTTTGTTGTGCTTTTTTCACTGCATCAATGTTTTCTTGTGATAAATCATCAGCTACTTTTTGTACATCAGCTAATGTTTTATTTAATTGATCTTCTTGATCTTTTGTTAAGTAAACATTTTTCGCTAAAGCTTCGATTTCTTTGATTTCTTTTTCTAAATCTGCTTTATCCACTTTTACAGCTTTGATTGCATCTTGAATATTTTTCACAGCATCATTAATTTGAGCTTGTGTTGCATTACCTTTTTTCGCATCTGCTAATACTTTTTCAGCTGCTGCTAATGCGTCTTTAACTTTATCTACTCCTGTTAAATCTGCATCATTTTTCACTACTTCTTGTGCATCTTTAATTGCATTTTGTAAGTCTTCAATATTTGCTGAAGTTACATCATCGCTAATGAATTTCAAAGCTTCTACATTGGCATAACCTACCCATGTGTCTCCATCGTATAATGAAGCATATTTCTTACCATTTCCGTAAGTGTATACATATTTTGCAGTTAAGTCTTTACCTTTGTAGTCTGCTAATTTTGCTTTTTTAGTGTAGAAGTGGTCACTATATGTGTTCCAGTCTTTTTCTACTTGTACTTTAGAATCTGCTGCGGCTACTTTTTCAGCTGTTAGATCTTCTACTACTGAAGAATCTACATAACCTGTCCATGCCCCTTTAGCTTGTTCTGTTGAGTAATATTTTTTACCATCAATTGTGTAGTAGCGAGTAACTTTAAAGTTTACACCACTCTTCACATCGAAGTTTCCTTTTGTTTGTTGGAAGTATAAGTTTGCATAAGATTTAGTATCTTTTTTCAATGCAACATATTTACTTTCTTTTGTTGAAGTAACTTCTTTTAAGTTAGATTTTGAAGTATACCCTTGCCATACTTCTTTTCCTTCAGCGTCTTTAGAATATACTGAGTAATATTTTGCACCGTTACCTAATGTATATTCATATTTCGCAAATACTACACGTTCTGCAGTATTAGTATCTTTTTCTGTCCAGTAAAAGTTTTTCCATACGTTAGCTTTTCCATTTAATACAAATTGACCTTTTGCTTTTTCAGCGTTGAAATCTTTTGTATCTTTACTATCGATGTATCCACGATAAGCTTTTTTACCATCTTTATCTGTTTGGTATACACGATATACATGTTTACCATCAATATTACGATAGCCATCTACTTGATAGACAGTACCATTTTTAGGTGTTGTTGATTCTTTTAATTTTGAATCTTTGTATAATTTAGCTTTGTCTGTACATACTGTTACTTTTTTGCTTTCTGCTTTAATATCAGAAGTAGCAGCGTTAGCAGCTGTAGCCCCTAATAATGCAGAAGAAACTAGTAATGCGCTTAAAATTGCTTTTTTACTCATATTCTTACCTCTTAATTTTAAATTTTTCCCTATAAATAAATTATTTACATCCACATTCTAACTCTTAAATCTCAAAAGTGATAATAATTTGAATTATTTAACTTCAACTATATATCTAACTTTTAAGCAAAATTCAAAGATATGAAAATAGAAAACACTGTTCTTTCTAGTACTTTTCAAATCTCTTGATGTTAATTTCATTATAATGAATTATTGTGGGAAGTCATTTCCAATTTTTAACATACTATAGGAAAAATTTTTTTAATTATATAAAATTTAAAAAATAATAAGAAAGGCTTTAATATTATCATTTTTTTGGTTCTCTTATTATTGATCAAACTGCCATTTTAATTGCTCAATAATTGCTTCTAATTCAGCAATATATTTTGCTTCTTGTATTTGATAAATCCATTTTTCTTCTAAAGAGGAATCACGCACTGCTGTAAGTATTGCTTCTTTTTTCTGAGATATTCTTTGTTCTTCATAAGAATAATTTTTTCTTTTTGCCTTTTGCACAATTTCCTTCATTTTTGCCTTTGTTTCTACTTTAGCTAATAAGGAAATAAAGTATTGCTTTTCTTTTTCAGATAAAAAAGTAGTTATATCTATAAGCTTTGATGATTCTTGTATAGTTTGAAAATATCGCTCTTTTCTTTCTTCATTCCTCTGAAACAAGAAAGAATAAACTCCTTCTTGATAAATCAGTGCTTGTAATGTCTTTATTTGCATTTCTCTTTCTTCTTTTGTAAAAAAATCATCTTGTAAGATATCTTCTTTTTCCCATATCTTGATTTGTTCAAGCTGTTCTTTATCTTCTGCTGATAAATAAGAAATACGATATTGAAGTTTACGCAGAGTATCTTGTGTTCTTGAATTTTCAATTTTATAAGACCAATATTTTTGTGCTAATGGTGACAAATCTTCTCTTTTTTCAATTTGTTTTTCGATAAGTTCTCTTTTTTCTACAAGTCGTGTATAATCTAAGTTTTTCAATGCATCTTGGATTGTATAATAAGCTTCTTCTGAATCAATTTCATCCGCCATTTTTTTCATTTCTTCTTTTTCAATTTCATCTAAAAATGAATAGTACTCCATAATTCCCTTTTCCCTTTTTTATTTTTTCTTCTTTATTATTTCATTTCTTTCACAATAAATAAATAAGCTCTAGAAAATTCTAGAGCTTATTTTTTATTTTTTGACAACTGCGTCTTTATTTACATATCCAACCCATTGATCCTTATGATCATACAAACTGTAATAAGTATAACCGTTGAAGTGATAGTAGGTACGTTTCACTTTGTATACTTTTTTATAATGTGTATTAGTATCTGATTTTTTCACTTTAAAAGACAAATTACGCCAGATAGTATAGTTTTTACGATTTACTTTTACTTTAAAAGAAGAAGTAGAACGTAGTGTCCATGGATCTTCCATTTCATTTAATTCACTTGCTTTAACATATCCAATCCATTGATTATCTGAAGTATATAATGTGTAATATTTTTGTCCTTGAATAATGTAAAATCCTTTTACTTTCAAAATTTGGCCTAAATATTTACTAGAATGACTACGCTCTTTTTCTAAGAAAACATCATTCCAAATAGTAGTATGGTTATTCTTAAAGGTTACATATCCATGATCTTTATGGAATTTTGGTTTCGTGTTTTCTTTATGATATTCTTTGGCTTTTTGAATAATCTCTTTGCATTCCACTTCAGATTGAGCTTTTTCTAATTGATGTAACAGAGATTGGCGTTGCTCTGTGGTTAATTGATAAGAAGCTAATTCTTTTTCTACTTCTTGTTTTTGTTTTTCTAAATATTCTTTCTCAGCAGACTGAATACTTCCTTCTATCATTTCCAATTCTGCTAAATATTTTGCATCAATCACTTTTTGAAGTAATTTTTCTTTTTCTTCAGTAGGAAGAGTTAAGCGTTGAATGCGTGCTTTTAATTCACGTTGCTTTTTATTTAATTCATTTCCTTCATAGTAACGATTCATTTCTTTTGCATAAGAAAAGATAGACTCCATCGTTCTTTTATCTTGTGCTTGATAAATGAATTGAATATAATACGCTTTATCTTCTTTTGATAAGAAAGTTAACGCTTGAATTCCATCGCGCATCTTTTCTTCCAAAACTTTACGAATTTCTTTTGTTTTGTCTTGTAACTCTTCAGCAAAATGATAAATTGCTTTTTCACTTTGAAGTGCATTTAATTTACGTTGAGCATTTAATTTTTCAGTATCTGTTAGGAAACTATTCTTTTCAATCCACTCTTTTACTTGCGCTTTTAATGGATGAAGTTGATTTTCTTTATCTGCAATTAATTTCCATGCTTCTTTTTGAATTTGTTCTAGTGCTTCTTTTGTACGGGCATCTTTTAATTGCGCTAAGAAATATTCTTTTGCTTCGGTAGACAAAGCATTTTCTTTCAGAATCGCTTCAGTTAGTTCTTCTTTTCCTTGATTCAAACGTTCTTGTTCTACTTTTTGTAGCGTTTTGCGAATATGATTTAATGACTCTAAAGATTTACTTTGCAAGATTGCTTCTTTCGCTATATTTTTCTCTTTTGTAGTTAAGAAAGAATAGTAAGAAAGTTCTTTTATTAATTGTTCTTTTTGTTCTTGCCATTGATCTTTATTTTCTTCTTCAACTTTATCTACTGTTTCTTTAATTTCTTCTAACTCTTCTTTTGAAGTTGCAGCTTCGACTTTTTGAACCCAATCTGCTTTTTCTTCTTCACTCAAGCTAGAATTTTGAATCATATCAATAACTTTATTTTGTTCTGCTTCTTTCTGCGTTTCATTTTCCTGTGTTGCTTCTTTTACAATTTTAGCAATTTCTTCTCGTGACTCTACTTGTTTTAATTTCGCTTCTAATTCTTCTTGTTTTTCTTTTGGCAAGAAGCCAAAAGCTGAAATTTGTTGTTGAGCAAGAAGATAAGCATGTTCAACACGTTGTTTTACTTTTTCTTTTACTACAGATAGGATAGCTTCCATTTCTTCTTTACTAGAAAGTTTATCTAATGCTAAAAATACTTCTTCTTTTTCTTGAGGACTTAAATCTTTCATTTGTTGGATTTGTTCTTTAATTCCTGACTCAACTTCTTCTTTTCGTTGATTATTTTCATCTGTAGCTTTTTTAACAATTGTTTGCATTTCTTTTCTTGTTTGTGATTTTTCTAATGCTGCAATCGTTTCTGCTCGCTCATCTGAAGAAAGTTTATCTAGAGATTCAATGGCTTTTATAGAATTTTCATATTCTTTTTGTAGACGAGTTTCTACTTTTTCTATCACTTCTTTACGAATTTCTTGCCATTGTTCTTTAGTTGTTGCCTGATCAAGCGCTAATTTGATTGCGTCTTTTTCAGAATCTGATAAATCTTTATAGTTTTTGCATAATGATTGGAAAATCGACTCTTTATCTTTTAATTGACGTTCGTGATTTTCTTTTTCCACTTCAACCATAATTTTTTTCATGTCATCTCGTGTTGTTGTCTCTTTTAATTTCTCTTTGACTTTTTCTTTTTCAGAATCTGTAATTTCAGAGCATTCATCTAATTTTTGTAGAGAATTATCATATTCTTTTTGAATTCTTGTCTCTACATCTTTTTTAACTTTTGTATGCAAGTTTTTCATTTCTTCTTTGGTCTGACATTGTTTTAAAGCAGATTGAATTTTTTCTTGTTCTTCTCCACTTAAATCTTTATATTTAGAAAGATGTTCCATGACCTTATTTTGAGCATCTACAACACGGATATCATTCGCTGATTTTGCTTTAGTCACTACTTCTTTTAAATCAGTAGCAGTATAAGCTTTTTTCAATTGTTCTTTAGCTTGTGATTTTTCTTCCGAATCTAAGAAGTCTAAAGCATCAATTTGTTTTTCACATTCTTTAGTATGAGATTCCTCAAAGTCTTTTTCCGGTACTACTTGAACGGTTAAGTCTTGTTCTGACGTATTTCCATCCATGTCTGTTGCTTTTACATGAATCTTATATTCATCTGGAGTTGTCCAACGTTTTGTATCCTCAGAAATTTTGATTTTATCTTTTGGCACACGACCATCTTCAGGATCAATGACAGAAATTTCGTTATACCAATCAATATCATTGACTCTATTATCAGAAACTACTAATTTTTCATCTGCTGATTTTGCAGATTTCCAATTAATTTGTGGTTTCCCACCTTGCTGAATTTGTTCAACTATAGATTGATATTTCTTTTGGTCTTCTCCTTTTAATTTATTATATAAAGCAATAATTTCTGATTTTAAAGGAGCATAATCATTACGACTAGAATAGAAATCTTCAGGTAAATTATTGACCTTACTTTCTAATTCTTTTAGCGTTTTTAACTTCTCTTGTTGATATAGTAAATCTTCTACTTCTATAGGTTTTAAATGTGCTTCGCGGAACCCTTTATTGCTCATACGATAGTAGGTAGTTTCTGTTTTTGGGCGATTAAATTCATATTCTTTACCAGTTTCACTATAATTACGTACATTTTGATAATTATCATCTGTCGTGGTAATGGCAAGAATATCATTATCGGCAATTTGGAAATTATCTTTTCTTCCATCCGTTCTAGTAAATTTTCCATCTTTTTCTGCAGTGTATACTACATCTGGTGCACTAAGAAAATAATCAGTATTAGGAACAAGCTGAGTATAAAGACTTACTGTTGTCTTCCCTACAACTTTGGCGTCATTATTAATTTTAAATTTCAATTCACTTCGTCCATGTTTTTCATCTGGATAAATAGTTGCGCTAATAGCAGATACTTCTTTTGATTTACTATCTTTCCCTAGTACAACCATAGAATCTTTGGATAACGTTTTCTTTTTCTCTTTTTTATAGTAGCAACTTGTATAGTACTGTGGAAATGTAGTTTTCGCTTTTTGATCTACTTCTTGGTCAGTTGAGAAGACATATGGCATTTCATAAGTATATTTATAATCATCCCCATCATAAATTTTAGGAAATTCTACAGCATAAGCTCCTACGGGAATCTTCACATCAATGTCTTTGGAATCACCAATTGTCACCTCTTTAACAATTTTCCCTTTATTATATAGAAGGATTTTCTTACCTTTTAGTTTTTCCATATCTTCATCTGATACTTTTAGTCGGATTTTTGCTTTTCCTTCTACATTTCGTTTTATTAAATCACTCGTACGAACTAATCCATATTCTTTTACTCCTAATTCACTTGTGATTTCTTTCAATTTTTCTTTATTGTATACAACGTCACGCAATTGTACCATTTGGTCTCCATTTCGTTGCATATCATAATTTTTCTTATTACTTAGAGGACGATTCGTTCCCCATTCAATCAAATAAGGAGTAATATCTACACCATATTTTTCATAAAAAGCACGCAATAGTTGATTCGGAATTGTATCTGTATTTCCTGTATCTCGTTTTTGGATACGAATTTGTTCATTCACTTTTCCCCAAGGTTCACTTGGATTTTTTGGATTCAAAGATTCTAACATGTTTAAGAAGAAGAAAAGACGTGCTTTTACATCCATTCCCTTAGCATACAAACGCCAACGCATTTCATTAATTTCTACTTCTCCCTCAGATCCAGGTAAACGACTCTTCAAAGCATTCATACGATGCTTTTGCCAACCTTCTGCATCTTTATCCATATCCATCCAATAGCTATTTAGCTTTCCAGCAATTTTTTCATTATGTTGAGCATAATACGCAAGAATGTTATTTGTTACTTCCATATAATCAATCGTATCTACATGATTTCTTCCTTGATATCCGTGACCGATTTCATGGAACGTTCCCCATCCCATCGTACTAAACCAAGTCATTTTATCTCCAGTTTGGGCAATCCACGGAGAAACATAATAAGCAGCTGAACCTGGCAATCCATTTTGGTCTGGACGCATATAATATTTTGTATAAGTACGTTGATTAATACGATCTTCTGGATCTAGTTCTAATCCTACAAAAGTATCATATTGCTTAAATAAACGGACAAATTCAGTATTTAAATCATCTAAAGTACGTTCTCCTGCAAATCTTTTCTTAATTTCTTCTCTTGTATTTGCAGGAATCAACATTAAATGATGTTGTCCTTCTAACACCGCATAACCAGTATCTCTTACTTCTGATTTATTATTATTTAATTTTACTTCTCTACGATGTGCTTTTGTTTCTTTTTCCCAAAAGTTAAAAAATAACTCTTGATTGTCTCCTGTATGATAATAAGGCAAGCGACGTGCTTCATGTCCTACCGTGTATTCTACCGTATAAGGACGAGCATCACTTCCTTGTTCATAATTATTTCTTGGTGTAGAAATAAAAGGTACTCCTGCAGGATCTTTTGTTCCTTTTATATTTGAAGCTTCATCAATTGTTTTTGCTCTTAAATGTCTGGAATTTCCATTAATTTGTTGGTGGTAAACATCTTTTTTATTTCCATCAGTCATAATATCAACGTATAGATTTCCACCACCTGATGGTCTATCTTTAATTTTAATATCAATACCTTGACCAGGATCTAATTGAATTCCTAGCATTTGACGATCATGCTCATCTCCACGTTTCATTAGTGTATTCATTGTATTTCCTGAATACGGAGCAGAGCGAATTGTTTTTTCAATTGTATCTTTTGAATGTTCTTTCGAATCTTCTTTCACATCAATTTCTGTTGTAAATTCAGTCGTATTCCCATGTTTATCTGTTACTCGATATAATAAAGTATGTTTTCCTAAAGATAAGTTTTTTAATTCTCCTGTTTTAGCATCGATGAGAGAATGATAATCTTGATTATTATCAATAGACACCAATTGAATCTTATTTGTTAAATCTCCATCTTCAAAATCCATCGCTAATACACGATAACGAGGATCAATAATAGAAATTTTATCTGATTGGTGAACAATTGCTTTTTTCGTACCATAAATTTCTGGTGCTTGATGTTCTGAGTATAAACTTTTACTTTTATCTTTTGCTTCCGCTTCCATCACAGCTGGAGCAAAAAGCAATCCCATCAAGCTTGCTGCGGTAATAGGTATCTTCTTTTTCATTTCTATTTTCCTCTTTTTTCCTTTTTATTTTTATCGTTCGATTTTGTATTTGATACTTTTATTTTATCAATAAATATACAATTTTATGTATCATTTTTTTCTTTACGCTTTTACCTTTTAAAGACAATATAATTTTATTACCATTCCTCTTTTGAATTATAAAGAAATATCTTTTTCTTCTTTTTTTCCATTTTCTACTCATCTAAACCTTAAAAACAAATGTATTTTATTTTTGAATCAAAAACAAAAAAGAACAGAGTATTTTATTTCTCTGTTCTTCAATCTTTTATTCTTTTTCTTTTTGAGCACAGAAAATTCCAAAGATAGTTACTAATGAAACTAGCATTGTTCCTATAAGCATCAAATATTTTTTACTCTTTGCTCCTGTTTGAGGCAAATCATCATTAGAATTTGAGGTATCTTCTGATGAATGATTTGATTTTGGAATTATCTTTGCCTTTTGACTAGAATATGTATTTATCAAAGTTCCTTCTTCTGTAGTAGTAGAAGACTCTTCATTAGCAAAAGAATCCGTTTCAGATCCTTTTCCTACGAAGTCTTCATCGTTAGAATCTGATTTTCTTTTAGAATCTGTGCTAATAGAAGTTGTTACTTTTGTTCCTTCATTTGTTGAACTAGTATCTTCTACTATATCTGTACTAAAATCTGATGAAGTTGTAGGTTTTATTATTGAATCTTCACTGTATTCTGTAGATGTTGTAGAAGGAATAGGTTGGACAGAAGTTTCTTTTGTTGATTCTATCGTATCCTCTTCACTTCTTGATATTGTATCTTGAATTGATGAATCTGTAGTTTCTATACTTGATTGACTTTCATCACTATTAGAAGTCATTGTATTCTCTGAGCTTGTCATAGAATCACTATTTGAACTTTCTTTTTCACTGCTTGAAATCTCTGAGGTGCTAGGTTCTATTGGTTTATCCCCACTAGCATTTCCTGAACCTCCTACCTGAATCGAAGAAGAATTTTGCTTTACTCCTAATTGATCAGATTTTCCTTGAACTTTGTTTGATAAATTTAAATCTCCTGCTTTTGTAGGTGTAGAATGATAAATAACTTGTACAGCTCGATTTAACTTCGGAATTTTTAATGTAAATCCATCTTCTCTTTTCACAATAGTATACTCTACTTTTGGTTGTGGAGAGTCAGCAACAAATTTTCCATTAGCCACAGTACCAAATTGAATTTCAATAGAGTCTTTATCTAACTTTTGTGGTCCCGATAATTGATCTGTAATGGTGACATTCGTTCTTTTTTCAGAATTTGGATTATACAAAATATACCACGTTGGCTTCCCATTATCATCTACCCAAGAAACTTTATTAATTTCCTGATATTCATAGGAACTTCCTTGAATGCCATTTCCCCAAAATTCTAGTGTTCCTTTAACATTTTGTAAATGATGTTTAGAAATATAATCATTAAAAGTCAATACACCGCTAGAAGCTCCTTTTTTAATTGTAAACTTACCAATTACTTTCCCATCTTTTGTTGTCACATCAAATGTAGTATCATTTAAAATTTGAATATTTTTAGGTAATGGAAAAGTAGCTGTATCTCCTGCTTCTATAGTTTCTCCTTTTGGCACTGACCAATCATAAGATACCTTATAATATTTATATCGATTTGTACTCTGATTCGGTCCTACAGATTGTCCACTGTCAGTTGTTACAATTGGGTGATCTGTCCCTATTAATGACACTTCCTTAGCAAAAATCGTGGAAGACAAAGAAGGGACAAAGAGTCCTAAAAGTAAAATCAGGACCGTCCCTAAATAGAATAACTTCCTTTTTTTCATTTTATAGTTTCCCCTTTCTTTATACCCTATGATTATATTATCACAAAGTCATAGTATATAAAAAAACATCTGGGAAAAGAAAAAACCCTAGAGACATTTCTAGGGTTTTTATGTATTCAATTAATTATTTTTTTAATTGAGGTGCTACAGTATATGCATATGTATAGTAGTCATTTTCTGCATTATACATCATTTGAGCTAATTTTTCTGCATTTTCTTTGTTAGGTTTTAATTGTTCATCTGTTAAACCTTCTAAGAAAGTTTTTCCTGATTCATCTTTGTGACCCATCCATTTACCATTTTGTTGGTAACCTAAAGCCCAGAATCCTTGGTTAGCTGCTTTACCATTAGCTTCAACTTGTTCTACTGTAGATACAGTTGCTGTTGCTCCTGATTTTTGTTTTTGTGAAACTGCTTTTTTAGCTTCAATTTGCCATTTTTGTACTGCGGCATGACCATTATTTGAAAATTCAATTAATTTATCTTTATTAAAACGTAATCCTTCTTGTGCATCAACTAATTCTTTCATTGCATTGTTTACTTGAACACCTGCTTGCGCTGAAACTGAAGCAGAAGAACTTACTTTATCTTTAGTTTTTGCATCTGCAAGAATTGTTTGTGCTACTGTCAATGCTGTAGCAAATTTATCATATGAATCCTTAGTATAGTAATCTGCTACATGTCCAGCTTTAGAAACAATATCTGATACAAATTCTTTTTGAGATAAAGTAGTACCAGGTGTAGCTGCTGTATCTTCTTTAATAGCTTTCACACCTAATTTAGGAGAAATCACATTAACTTCTGGATTTACTTCTGCTTGATTATTATTCCAAGGTAATACTCCGTTATATACAGTTTGTAAATCTTGGATCATCATGTCATAAACTTTTCTAGCTGCATCAACGATTTTACCGTAATTTTCAAAATGAGTATCTTTAGCTGCTACTTCTAAGTCTACTACAGCTTTTTTGAATTCTACATTATTTGTAAATTTGTCATCTTTAGATTCTAAATCTTTAGCTGCTTTGATGAATGTATTTAAAGCATCTTCATTTAAACCTAAGTTATCGAATGCTAAGTTTAAATCTTGAGTAGCTTTTTCTACTTCAGCTTTAGAAATTTTCACTGTAGCTTTATTTTCTTTATCAGTTACTTTTTTCATTTCTGTCATTAATTGATTTGCTTTGTTGTAAGCTTCTTTTAATGCAGGAGTTCCGTATAAATCTTTACCTTGGTTAGGTAATTTAGCTAATTCTTTAACACGGTTCATTGCTTTGTTTAAAGCTTCTCCATCCGCTTTGTTAGGTTGTTTTTCTAAACCTGCTTTAGCGTCAGCTAACACTGATTTAGCTTCTAAGAATTTTCCATAGTTATCACTATTAGCATCTAAGTTCATGATTGCCGTCATAGCTTTAACAAATTTTTCTTCGCCATCTTTAGTCATGTAAACGTTTGAAGCTAATTTTTGAACAGCTGCAACTTCATCCAATAAATCTTTTTTATCAAATTTAACGTTATTCATTGCATCTTCTAATTTTTTGATTTCGTCTGTAACTTGTTTATTTGTTACTTTACCGTCTTTAGCTGATGCTAATAAATCTTTAGCTGCTTTAATTTCTTTACCTAATTCATCACGTCCTGTAACTGCTGCATTTTCAGTAGCTCTATATAAACGTTCAGCTTCATGAATAGCTTCACGTAATTGTTCTAATGAAATAGTTGTTGCTGGAGCACCTAATTCATTAATTGCGTCTTCAATAGCTTGGATTGCTTTATCTGCATCTTCAGTTGAAGCGTCGCCTTTCTTCATGTCAGCAATTACTTTTTTAGCATTTTCAATTGCATCTTTTACAGCTTGAACGCGTTCTTTATCTTGTGAACCAATTCCTTGGCTTTCTACAGATTTAATTGCTTCTTCACCAGATTTAATTGCTTCTTCAACACGTTGGATATCGATTGTTGTAGCACCTGGTTTTAATCCTTTAATAGCTTCTGCGATTTGTGCAGGAACTTTCTTGATGTCTTCTAAGTTACCTTTTTTAACAGTTTCTTTAGCAGCATCGATTACTTTTTGTGCAGCTTCTTTAGATTCTTTTGAAGCTTGTGCTTTGCTTAAGATATCTTCAGCTTTTTTGATTGCATCATTTGCAGCATCAATAGCTTTACGTGTTTCTTCATCAGTATTTGATGCTAAAGCTTGAACGTTAGCATAACCTACCCATGTGTCTCCATCGTATAATGAAGCATATTTCTTACCATTTCCGTAAGTATATACATATTTTGCAGTTAAGTTTTTACCTTTATAATCTGCTAATTTTGCTTTTTTAGTATAGAAGTGGTCACTATATGTGTTCCAATCTTTAGCTACTTTAACGTAAGAATCAGCA